>JAAYTS010000342.1 GCA_012517995.1 Clostridium sp. | reverse complement strand
TTTATACAAATTTTGCAATCCAATCAACAATTTTATTTCTCTGACATGTATTTTTTACCTACTAAGACCAAAGGCTAAAATGCAAATTCCTATACTATATACAAATTTTGCAATCCAATCAACAATTTTATTTCTCTGACATGTATTTTTTACCTACTAAGACCAAAGGCTAAAATGCAAATTCCTATACTATCAAGTTAATATTTCTATATTGATATTTTCCTGAGAATTTTTGGTGAATTCATTGAGTATTATCTGGTTTATATCTCCCCTTCTTCCTCCTCTCTCATTTTTATAATATTGCGCGACAGCAATTAAATCTGTCTCTCTATCAACATCTAAATTAATATCTTGCGCTATCGTTCTTAATAATTCTTTCCAATTAACATAACCTGAACTCCTTGAAAGCCCTGCACCTGCAAATATTGCTGCATATCCTTCCGTTATTGCTTTTGTATACTCTCTCTTAAATTCGCTTAAACTGACAGCCAATAAAAACACTCCTTTCAAGCGGATAATTTTGCTTATATACATAAATTTAACATAGTAGATTAAATTGTTTAACAATAATCAAAATGAACTAATTCTATTTGATCACAGCTTCCTTTCTTCATAGTCTCTAGTTTCAGATCTTAATATAGCTTCTGTAGTAAAAAATCCTCTAATTATTATTTGTTTTCTCTACTATTCTATCTTTTCCTTGTAAGTCTGTTAAACTATCTACTCAATATTTATCAGTGATTACTTCAATATTCATTTTCTTTGTACCTTATCTTCTCAAAATAATAAAATGATTAAAAAAATCTTCTCAAATTCATACAATGGTTATTTGATAAACTATACTAAGAAAGTATGTTCTCAAAAAAATCAATAGCATATCTTCTCTTAATAAGATCGTGATGCTTTTGATTGTAATAATTACACAAACAACTGTAGCAAGCAGAATCACCATTACTATCTTCACCACAATTACATTGTTTAACGATATCTAATGATTTCTTTAGCATATTAATAAATTGAATATCATTAGCTTCTCCAATTCTACGAACATGACCTGCTCCACCAGGTACAGTATCAAATAATATAAAATTTGTCTCCCAGTTACCTGTATCCAACTTATTATAATGAAGTGTACCTGATATATCGTTTCTTTCTATTCCTAAATATTGGCTAATGCCTTCTAATAAAGCATATACAATTGAAAATGCTTTCTCTTTTTCTATATATCCTTCTACAGAAATATAAGCTACATCTGTTTTAAACTTATGTCCTAAAGTTCTTCTATATAGCTTTTTATTAACACATGGTTTTCCATATGGATTATAATGTTCTTCCTTCTCAATAATGAAATTCTCATCTTTAAACCTTTCGTCAACTTTAGAATAACCACAAGTTTCACAGACATAAAAATTAGAAGTATTAATTACCACTAGTTCATCGTTTGAAGTAGATTTTATTCGAATTGAATTATTATTAATTTTATGCTCTTTCAATTCATTTTCAATTATCTCATCTTTATCCCCTACATAGAAAATTTCACCTCTATACGTTTTTTCTGGCTTTTTCGTTGTTGCTTTACTAATTTGAGGGCTAATAATAAATCCATACTCGGGTATTATAAACGTATTGTCTTTGTAAACAGTCTCATCACATATCTCACATTTTCCCAATATCTTCGCATTATCCTCAGAAATATGTCTTTTAATATTTAAGTGTCCACATCTTGGGTTAGAACATACTCCAAAGTCGTACAAATCCCAAACTTTGTTTTTACCTGTTGGTCTTTTAATAAATTGACTTTTATAAATATCTCCATCAGCAATTACTTCAGAACCAGGTGCATATTCAGATATTGCAATCATTAAATCTCTTTGCAATCTAAGCTTTGATGATTTTACAAAACTTGTACTAATTGCATTCTTATCAAAAGAAGTAACCAATTCTACAGTATCAACTGGAAAACCATACTTAGGAATTATATTCTTCTTAGATAAAAAGGAAAGAATATTCTCCTTTTTTATTTTATCAATATAATAGTCTATTTTCTTTATATAATCTCCTACAGCTTCCCCAGAATTGGCTTTCATAAGTGCCTCATCTCTTAATTTTGACAATTCATCTAATTCAGCTTTATATTGTTGATATTGTCTGTTAAGAGATCCATTATCACCTTTTAAATCAAATATCCACTTATTGACATTTCCTTTAAGTGCATCTGGAACAAATTCATTAATATATTTTTTCAACTCATTAGGTAAATTATCTATAAACAATATCAATCGCTTATAAGCATCATCGTTGAAGAAGGTTCCCACATCTTTATAATAATCTTTATTCATTTTCCAAAATGCAGAGATAATTGCAGCATTCATATGTCTCTTTATAATTTTTTCATTCTCTATTTTAAATCTTGGTGGTAGTATTTTCCCTTTAATCATTTTTACAGGTGTATTAAAATATGTCAAATCATGAGATGAAAGTCTGCAAAACGTTAAAGAATATGCTACTGAATTCTTGCTTCTACCTGCACGTCCAGCTCTTTGAGTATAATTAGCTGGTGTTGGTGGCATATTTTTCATAAAAACAGTTTCTAATTCACCTACATCAACTCCCATCTCAAATGTCGTAGAACAACTTAGCACATTAATCTCATTCTTCACAAACATTTCTTGATATTTTTTTGCAGTTTCTGGACTTAATTGTGCTGTATGTTCTCTTACAATCATAGGGAAAATGTCTAATTCCAAGTATTGTTTTCTATAGTGATTATTCATGAAATCTTTATCAAAATCACATAACCTTAACTTTCCATCGCATCTATTTGCTGGACAAACGTTATTTATATTATTAACAGTTACCTTTCCACATTTATCACATATATACCATTCAATATTATGTGTAAACGATGTTCTTATTTTAAATTTGGAAATATCCATAACATATTCATTTGGTCGTCTTGCAATTAACCCACCATCATGGTAATCTGTCTTTGAATATACTCGTTTCCACATATTTTCTAAAAACTTATTAATCTCATCTTTTTCTTTACCAGTAGTCTTAAATATATAATTATACCGTGAATTTGAACTCGTTTTAGGTATCCATGATTTACAATACTTATTCTTAGAATCAAGATTTGAAAGCGCCATCGAACACTCTACTCCTTTATAGGAATAGTATTCTTTATCCGATTTCAACATTTCGCTTGCTAATGGAAAGTCAAACATACAATCCCTTTTAAAACTATTTGCTAATACTCTTTGAATTGTTAAAACATTTTTTCCTTGATATGGTCCCATTTTCCCAACATTCATGCCTTGATATTCAAAAGAAATTAATCCTAAGTTTTCGAGGCTATTTCTATCATTACTTGAAATTTCGTATAAAATTGTCTTCCAAGCTTCTTTAACAGAAGAATCAGGAGCTACAATATTATGCTGTTCTAAAAGTGCAGCTAACCTTTTAGCCGCAGCACTTATCTCAATACCATCATCACTTGCAAATTCACCAATTTCTTTTAAGGCTTCAATAAATAAACGCCTTCTTAAAATGTTATTATATGTAAAGTCAAAATAACTAGCAAAGTAAGCCGCTTCTTGTCTACTATCAGAAAAAACTAACAATTGCTTATCAATTTTATTTCTAATAACATCTCTAATAGTTGTACTCTCCGTTGTACCTTCACCAAAAAAGTCATCATTAAAACTATGGGATGTTTCAATAACTCTAACTTCTTCAGATGGAATTTCTTCATATAGACTTGATCCTATTACACTAGCAGCTGCTTCTTGTCCCAAATAAAATCCTCTTAAAACACTGCCTTGAGTATTGATTAATCCACATGAAAGACATCTATTTAGAATCTTATTTTTAGGGATAGATTCTTTCACTTTAACAATATGCTCCTTACCACAATCGCACATATTACCATTAATAGCATTAGAATTAACTATTTTCCCACATTTTCCACAAAGATTATATATTTGGCAATTTTCATTATCAATGAAATCATCGTCATTTTCTTCTTCATCCATTATTGAATCATCTATAAGCATATAATAATTATTTATGCCATTGTGTTCATTCTCTTTCTTCTGGATCAAATAATCCTCTTCATCAATAACAGCTTCAATATAGACCTGTCCACAATATTGACATACAGAAATTTTATAACTCTTATATTCATCACCATAGATAAATACTTTATCTCGTGGGACAATAGAAAGATCTTTATTTTTTCCAAGTGTTACATAGGCTCCTTCTAAAGCTCTTATAAACATATGATATCTTGCATCTAGTAACATGATATTATTCTTCTCAGCTTTGCACGCTACATTTACAAAGTTAACTAGGTCTTTCTCATTTATTTGCAATTTTTCAGAAATACTCTTAATTGTTGCTGGTTGATTTTGGAGAATTTTTCTAACTTCATAATATAAACCATCTTTGCTAATAAGATCATATAGCAATTCTGATATATTCTCACAATTACATGTAAAATTAATATCATAAGTATCTATTAGATCAAGAAATTTCTGGATTGATGCATTCTCTTCTAATAAACAAAGCAAATCCTTATATATTTCAATAGGAAATCTACTTAATGAATCTGGTTTTCTAAATGAATGTCTGAACGCTCTAACAATGCTCTGATCGTTAAACTTTGAATCTGTACAAAGCCTAGATGCAAATTCACAAATTTCCTTGTTATCTTTTTCATCACCCAATGTTGCACTTGTTAAAATAAATCTAATCTGATCCTTGTTTTTTAAAGTGTTTTTTAATCTCCTAAGCAACATTGAAACCTCTATACCAGTAGCACCAGTATAAGTATGTGCTTCATCAAGGATTATGTACTTCCAATTTTGAGCATTAATACCATGAAAAAAGACGTTATCATCAGGTCTTAGCAATAAGTACTCTAACATTGCATAATTTGTAATAAGTATATGCGGTGGATTTTTCTTCATCTGATTTCTAGAAATTCTTTCATTAGCTATTGGCTTTTGACTATTATTTAGGGACATATATTTTGATATTGCTTTTGAATCTTCTTTTTCAGTTTCTCCTGTATATGACCCAAAAGTGATATCAGGATAGTCTGCCAACAGTCTCCTCATCCTTTTCATCTGATCATTAGCTAAAGCATTCATTGGATAAATAATTAATGCTCTAACGCCATCGCTCAATTTTCCTGCTTCCTTTTGCTTCATTAAATAATTAATAACTGGAATTAGAAATGATTCTGTTTTCCCCGAACCTGTTCCAGTAGTAACTACTAAATTATGTTCTTCTATTATCTTCCTAATCGATAACTCTTGATGCTTATATAAAGGTCGTGATAATAATTTTATCTGATTTTTATATAGCTTTTTAAATTCAGTACTTAAGATACCTTCATCAATCAGTTGTTCGATACTTTTTCCTGATTCAAATGAGTCAGAAAAATCAAGATAAGGACCTTTAGCAAAGTTATTGATTTTTGATAAATGCTCTCGAAATTGTTTCATATAAACTTCATCTTTAATGTAAAAAGTAGTCTCTATATATCTTAAATACTTATTTACTATATTTTCTGATGCCACTATTGGATTTAATCCCATATTTTTTCACCTCAATTCATAATTTCAAATATTACACTATCAATCAACTTATACCTTGACTCATCGCCATTTTCTTCTTTTGGATTTATATGACTTGTTTTTATATCATATATAAGCCCGTCTTCATCTCTATCAACTATTTCAAAGGAAAGTTCATTTGTTTCTATATTAATTGGTTTAAGAATAAATGGATTATACCGAGTAAAAAACCATTCACGCTCTTTACCTGTATTACGGTCTCTTATATAATATAAACCTGTCGCTTCGTAGTACCCCCTCTTCTTTGCAAATTTAACATCCTTAAGATAAAAATTCCTAATATCAAATTCAATAGAATCACTAATACACTTTTTCCCCTTCAGAATTTTATTCTTACACTTTACTATTACAGGATCTCCTACTATGAATTTTTCATGTAACAACACCTTTTTCGATGCTGTCTCTCCGAAAAAATCATCTTCTTCTATTTGATAAATTTCAATCTCATGTTCACCATAATATAGTTCAATATCTCTATCTATAAGATTATCTAATTGATCAAGCTCATATTTCTTTATAACCATCGAATTTGCTGAGTAAATTACATCTACAAACAACTTTCCTTTGCCTAAGAAATACCAGCTTCCATATAAGCCTGAAATAAGATGTCGATTGTCATAATATGAGATTAAAAAATTCTTAATACATGGTTCAAAGTGTATTGTTGTAATTAGTTCATCATTGTTTCCAATTCGAACCCCTAAAGTAATGGGTTCCTGTTTGGTTACTTGAAATAAGTAATGCAAAGAAAATTTATATTCATCTCTTATTAGTTTCCCTTGTATTTTTTCGCACCCTTGAGAAGTTACAATATAAAGTTTCGATGGCTCATTAGGAAACTTAATGTACAAGGTATAATCCCCCAAGTTTTCCCACCAGATATTATCGCTATATTTCATTCCAGAATCAATGTTTCCAAATCGCCAGGAAAGTACAGGAACCTCAATAACAAAATAGTATTTTTTATTATCAATCAGTATTTCTTTACGAAGTTCCTTATTTTTCTTAATGTTTATTGTCATTGGTAATTTATACTTTGTGGTGAACTGAATACCTTTACACTCAAGCTCAATGATTTTAGCTTCTTTCTCATTATAATAATAATTCTTATCAAACTCATATTTTAAGCATTTAAGAACAATAAAGTCCTCTTCAAGATAAACTCGATTTGAACCTTTCTCACGAATTTCTAAATGGATAGGTATGTTGCATTTTATTGCCGAATCAAAAAAATTAATCTTAGCTAACAAATCACCACTGCCATCATAAATATCTTTCATCTCGATATTGCTTATTTCAGTCATAAGATAGTTCTGCTTGTTTAAAGATACAATATAATCTTCTTCACTTTTTCTAAAAGGAACTCGAATTATAATGCTTGGCACTTTTGAATAAACTTGATACACCTTGAATCCATCTTCAATACGAACTCCTTTATAAATGAAACTTCTATCAATTTCATTCTTTACTGCTGCAGTATTTGTAGTTATTACTTTATCATTAATTAACAATACTGACTCTTCATTAAGATATGCCGTTGTTATTCTATAATTAGAGTAATATTCTACTATAATTTCTGCATCATCTGTTAATACATCATCCTCAAGTTGAGTTATTATCTTAACAGGTTCATCAGTTAACTTTTTAGGATTAATTTCATTGCCTTGTAAATCAAATATAATAAATTCTCTAAACAAAACAGCTTGTGAAGAATAAATAACAGTATCACCACTCATAATTCTGTAACTTATTTTATTATTAAAACGTGGAATATGAATAGTAATTTGCTCCGTTTTAAATAGTAACCTACTTTTAATAAGCAATAACCTTTCTACAATCTCTACTTGATCGTCAAATAAAACCTCTACAAATAGCTCTTTATCAACAAAATCTGACTCAATAATTTGCCTTGGTAACTGTAGATAAATATTTGTATCCTCATAATAGTATTGAGCAGTGTGAAATCTCTTAATAATTCCATCTTGTTTTTGTTTCTTACTTCCATTTGAAATAGTATATTTATTTGAGTACTCGTATTTTGAAAAAAAGAAATCGAATCGATTTTTTTCTAGATATTCAATTAGTTCTCCATAATTTTTTTGATTTGTATAAAATAATAGTCTTTCTATAATAGGTACTACTATACTTGGAGACTTAACAAATGCTATTCTAAAAGATTTTGGTAATTGTTGTCTTGCTATTGTCATTTTCGAGCCTTGTACTATTAAATTAATATCTTCATCCTCCAAGTATTTAGAGAACAATCTATGCATATATTGAATTAATTCTTCAACTTCTTGATCTATATAATCTTCTTCTAAATCTTTAAAATATAGATCTTGCAGAAATTCTATAAATTTTACTAAACTTGAATTCGGGATAATCGCATGAACTAAAATAGATGTTACATAACCTTTATTCTTATGCCCAATATGAAAATAAAGACCTTTTTTTATACAATATGTTTCAAATGCTTTTTTACAAACTTTCATAACTTCATATACATCGATATTTAATTTTTCAGCAACTTCATGCCAAAATTGACCATTCTGATAATCCTTTATTGCAAAATTAACAAGAGCAACTGAAATAATTGCATTTTTTTCTTCTTTTAATAGATATTTATCTCTATTTATTAGGTCTCTAGCTAAGCAAATAACTTCTTCGTATAGTTCATCATCTAATTCAAACATCCCAATCAAGTATTCTCTATTATAATATTTAATATCATTTTCAATTTTTTTTAATAACTGAATAATTCTTTCTGACTTGCTCATACTCCCACGTCCTTTACGCACCCCAATTCTTAGTACCAATGAACTTATCGCCCTATCGGGCGGACTTTTTTAATCCACACATTCATATGTTAAGCATGAACAAATGGGACATTCAAGTACGGGCATTAACCCCCTTGAACATTTTGTCCTTTTCTTAGTCCAACCGAAAGCCACATC
>JAAYTS010000109.1 GCA_012517995.1 Clostridium sp. | reverse complement strand
TCAATACTTAAAGATAATATTATTTTGGGATTATTATTTAAAAATGAAGCAAATGTATATTGTTTTGGATGATTTTTGATTTTAGTAGTGAAAAACAGAATTTAATATGATATTATGAAAAAAGCAAATACCTATCTATTGTAAGAAGCGAAATAATCTCTGGCGAAAAACTTTGTATAAGTTGATAAGCCAAATTATTAGAACCACCAATTTTAGTATAATTACCTTTTACTTCTCTTGCTAAAGCTGCAGTCATTTCAAATTCTATTGAAGCTGTAAAAGGGTCAACATTATACCCCGATATTAAAATCTGATTATCAGTTAATATAATCAAGTGCATTGCTAAGTGTTGTTTTAATTGGGAGTATAAATAATTCTGTGTATCGGATTTTATGCAATCCTTCTTAAGCAAGTAATTTCAAGGTTACAGAATATACCTCCGAATCACCTTTTCATTATATATTATTGCCGTTCTTGTTAAGTTTTGTGCATAAATTTGGCAATAATTGTTTAGAATGGTATATCCCAACCTTTTTCCACCACATTCATACAAGCCAAATACAACATCTTTTTCAATGAGCTGTCAGTTGGAAACATTGTTTTTAGTTTTGTAACCTCACGAAACTGGCGATTCAGTCCTTCAATGGTGTTTGTAGCGCTATCACGATATCCGCATAATTATTTTTTCGGCATAAGTAGTGTAGATATTTTTCGTACTTCCTCTGGAAATTTGAAAAAGGGGCCTATAACATTCCAGTTGTTTTCCTAGCTGCGTATTGCAAGTGGGTATTCTTTCCCCCATTTATCTTTTATATAGCGAATTGCGTTCATAAAAACAAATGAGTGTACTGGTTCTAATGGTCTTTATTGCGACTCTTTGATTTCCGGAGCAATTCTATCAGTAATCCTACTGACCATCTCATCTGAAATACTGAACCCATAAAGTTCTTCAATTTGTTCACTTGTATCTCTTGTAGACATCCCCCTAGCCTATAAAGCTATAACCTTTCTATAATACCAGCAACATTACGCTTGTATTTTGGAGCAATTTTAGGTCGAAATTCTCCTTTCCGATCTCTGGGCACTTGAATATCAACTTCCCCAAACTCGCTCTTTATTGTTTTTGGTGTATAACCATTCCGACTATTGTCCGTATTCTTGCCCTCGATATCATCTTTTGCATACCCCAATTTAGTTTCAAGTTCTGCTTCAAGCAGCTCCTGAATAATATCTTTAAAAATATCTTTCAGATACGAATTAATATCTTTCACACTCTGGAAATTATTCCCCTGGACTAATTGCTTTACCTGCTCTTTTGATAGCGTTGACATAAATATCTCCTCCTTGGCTTTTGTTATTTATAATTCTTGCCAAGAAGGAGACATTTAATCTTTCTATACATAGGATTTGTCATATCATCAAATACTTATCTAAATAGCAATGATACATCAGTCTTTATCTAATGGACTGAATTTTTAAATCACTCGCACCATTTATTCCGCTATACAAATAGAAGAATTTTTTTCTCTATTGATTTTCTATAGTCGACAGCAATTATTCATACAATTTATAAAGATTATTTTCACTTCCGCCAAAATACTCTCTTAATTCTTTAATATGATGAAAATGCGAATCTAATATATCTTCCAAAGGTTCTTCGAAAGACACGTAGTGTTTATCGTAAATTTCTATCAATTTATCTGTAGCATCAAGAATTATTTTTAATTTTTCTATTTGTTCAGCACTTAAGGATAGTTCTTCTTTTTCCCCCATCAGCGTTTTCACTTCGAGAAAAAAACCTGCTATAGGAAGCGTTCCTAGACTTAAATTCGACATCTGAAAATTTGGCTCTTTGTATATTTCTACAAATTCAAGACTTCCATACATCCATTCATAATCTGCACAATAATCCTCAAATGCCCCATTTAGATTATCAAATGTTATATAGAAATTATCAGCCTCCCTATAAGTAATTGATTTATTAATAATTATTTTTTCTAGGAGGTCTCTTGATATATACTTCAGTCCACCCATCGTACTTTTATAATCGCTCCCAATAAAATTATATGCATAACGTTTATGATTGGAGTAATTATATGAATACCTATACCACATAACGCAATTAAATACTACAGATACAAGCAAGCAAGCAATCACAATGATTCTGTATGTAAACAACACCTTGTTTTTCATATTACACCCCTTTCTACTACTACAGCCGTCAGTACATTCTCCAATTATTATTGAATACCATTTTGTTGTAATATTCTATCCGCCTTTAAATTCAACAGTTTTCTGATTCAAATATATATTATTTTTTAAGATTCCTCAAGGCTATTAACCTTTTTTTATGAATTAATCCCGAATCTTCATCTTTAGGTCAACTACCTGTTGGTATCATAAGGAACATATGCACATTGAACATTATACTCAGTCACAGTAGAAGAATTCCCGCTAAATTTCACAGCATATTTCCAATTAACTGCTGCTACCGTACTTTCGTTCCTTATTTGAGTATTATCTGCAGTAAGTACGGTAATGAACAACTCAAGTCTATTAGAACTACAGCATAAATAAGTGTTACTATTTGAAAGTTTATACCTCATCACCGCACAGTCTTGTCCAAGCGAACTATTTGCATCCTGCTGAATCAATTTTGCTTCTGGTTCTCCAAAAAGGCTGCTAGCAATGTTAAGAATTTGATAAGCATATCTGGTATAAGGATTACTTTCTGCTACCATACCTAAAACGCTCCAAACCGCACCTCCGTAATTTCGATTCGATCCTTGTAACAATTGATATCCAAGTCTTAAGGACTGCATTCTTGTATTGTCCCCAGCAGCAACTGTACACTGAATTCTTCCATTTGACTGACTACTACCTTGAAGTTTAAAAAAATGTGCATTGTGATCATTATTTATTACTCCATTCTCACGTGCACTTTGAACAATTCTTAAACTAGATGTCCATTCCGTGGTTCCCGTGTTTGGAACATCGTTGATATAGCCTTCAAAATATGTAAAAGCCATGAATTCGTAAGTTACATACCCATAATCATAACTATACCTTAAGACAGGTGTTGCCACATTATAATACCCATTACTTGATGATCTTAATGTATTAATCATCTTTGATTCAGATATAGTAGCTTGTTTTAACTTGTTTGCAGTATCTGAATCCAGTTCAGGAAACATACTAGGTTCAAAAGGGATTTCGCTCTTTTCAGGTTCTAAAGCTTTAACAAACCAGTATTTGTCATTTACACCTTCAGCCACTTCAGTACATTTCAAATCAGAAGCATTAATTCCAAGTTTGTTCAGTTTTTCTTGAAATGCAAATACATTACCTTCCTTGTCTCTTAAGTACAAAATAAAGCACTTTTTTGTTTTTAACTTTTCTGAAAACAATACATCATCTTCTTTTGTACTATTTTTAATTTCAAAATATAGTACCTCATATTTGCTATTATTCTCACTTAAAGCACCAACATAACTCTCAACTTTCTTTTTATTTTGTTTATATCCACTAATAAACATCTTCCCCTCAAAAAAGAACAGTAGTTTTTTGATTTTGATCATTTACTGTTCCGGATATTACTATATTGTCTTCAGCAATATCGCAATCATCTATATCAAGTGAAACCGACTGAACGCTATCAGTTAGCTCCCAAGATGAAAATACTTCCTGTACATCAGCCGCGTTGATTTTGTACCCCTGAATTGATACATTGCTCTTTGCAGCACTAATAATGCCTGAAGAGCACATCAACATACAGAATATAAGCATAAGTGATACTATCTTTTTCATAAGTATATACCTCCTTCAATTAATTAAATAATAAGATCCAAGTCTGTCCTAAATGACTAAGTTTAAAATCGATTAGTTACAGCTTCCAACAGTACTATGAAATCCATAACTACCATAGGATTAGTGCAATTAATGCAATGGTGGTTCTCGTATCACATTCTTCACCCCCTTGATGCAGCAAGTAATAGTTATCTGTATATTGTTTTCACCTCTGATTAGTGTAAAACATAGTTGATAAATACAATATTTCCTCGTCAAAGATGAAAACAAATGATAAATCTTTTTAATCAAATTTCACTTTATGACGTTTATACAGAAATCCTTGCAGATAAAATACACGAACATAAATACATAAGAAGTCTAAAGCCACTAATTGCTTAATCGTTACAGCTACTTACAAAACTTGCGCAGAAGGCATAAATTTATTTATGTTGTGATTATATATGAGCGTCTAGTTTTTTTCTAGAATCACTAACCTACACCTCTTTTAAGTTATTAAAGTCCAATTTACAATACTTACATTTAATTACAATCCCATTTTTTAATATACAACAAATGTCTGCGATAAGTAATAATATTTATATTCATCATAGGTGGACCTATTAACTTAAATCTCCTTATATTTACCTAAAACAAATGAAACCTGCTACATAATAAAAATCTAAATAAGACTTCTGAATAACATACACTCGACTTGTTAGCAACAATACAGTAACTATCGTTTGTGTCAAGTAAAAGTTGGCAATGATCTCTTCATCCTGTTATTCTATTGGTTTACTTGCTTTGAAGGTCAATGTAAAATCCCCATACTTTTAATTTAGTGGCATCCTTCCTAGAAAATTTGGCTGGTTTTGCATTAAAAACCCACTTTTTTTTACTATGCAAAGTAGTTTCCATATTTATTCCACGATTCTCTTGACAACAAGCCTCTTACAGCATGTTTTGA
>JAAYTS010000108.1 GCA_012517995.1 Clostridium sp. | reverse complement strand
GAAGTTTGGTCAAGAGTAACCGGATACTTAAGGCCTGTTGAAAACTATAATATAGGCAAAAAAGAAGAATACTTTACAAGGAGAAAATTCAAACTCAAGGAGAAAGTATCATGAAAATAGCAGGGATAGAAAAAAACTCATTTGTAGATTATCCTAGACATTTATCTTGTGTTGTTTTTACTCAAGGCTGTAACATGAACTGTTTTTATTGCCATAACAAGCCTTTAATTGGTAATGGAGAAATTAGAAATATCAGCTGCAAGGAAGTTTTAGACTTTCTTTTAAAAAGGCAAAAGTTTATAGATGCAGTTGTTATAAGTGGGGGAGAACCTACAATGCAAACGGATCTTGAGGATTTTATTAAAGATGTTAAGAAAATGAGTTTTAAGGTAAAACTAGATACCAATGGTACTAACCCTAAAGTTATTGAAAATCTTATATCTAAAGAGCTTATTGATTATGTGGCTATGGATATAAAAGCTCCTTTTAATAGATATGAGGAATTTTGTGGTGTTAAGACAGATATTAATTGTATAAAAGAAAGTATAGGTATTTTAATGGAGGGCAATGTAGATTATGAATTTAGAACTACTCTTGCCATAGGGCTTGGTTTAGCTGATATTTTAGATATATGTAAAGAAATAAAAGGAGCTAAATCATATATACTTCAAAGATGCAGGGCATTTGATGGTGGTGTGTCAAACCCTATATCTATTACAGATGTTATAAAAGTTATTGGGAAAATGGTTAGAAATGTTGACACTAGAGGAATTGAAATTAGTGCCTAGACTTAAAAAGCTGGCATAGACTATTTGAGGTGATATTTTGCAAGAGGTTACAATTTATACAGACGGTGCTTGTTTAGACAATCCTAATGGTCCTGGTGGATATGGTGCAGTTTTGGTACATGAAAAAAAAGGAAAAGTCTACAAAAAAGAATTGTCTGGTGGATTTAATAACACAACTAATAATAGAATGGAGTTAATGGCTGTAATAGCTGCATTAGAAGCATTAAAAAGACCTTGTAGTGTAAAGGTTTACTCTGATTCAAAATATATAGTTAATGCCATTAATTTAGGCTGGGTGGACAAGTGGAAAAAATTTGGCTGGCATAAAGATGCAAAGAGAAAGTCAAGGGTAAAGAATATAGACTTGTGGAAAAGGTTATTAGCTGCAATGGATTCACATAATGTGGAATTTGAATGGGTAAAAGGACATGCAGGTATTGACTTGAATGAAAGATGTGATGAGCTTGCCACAAAAGCTGCGGCAGGAAAAAACTTGCCGGAAGACACAAGACCTGAAGAAGAGGAAGCGGATCAAATAAAAATGGATATATAAATAGGGTAGGGGAAGCATTTTAAGCTTCCCCATGTATTATATACACTTTTCCTAATTGAAATTAGCCTATAAAATTTAAATTTCTATATATTTAGTAGGACGATTTGGACAGTCAAATATTTTTCCTTCCCAAGTTCTAATTTTTATAGAATTTTTGCCCCTGGAGATTACATACTCTGGTGCAATTGGGGTTTTGCCATTTCCACCAGGTGCATTTAAAATGTAAGTTGGTATTGCAAGTCCTGATGTATAACCTCTTAAGTATTCAATTATTTCAATGCCCTCGTCTATAGAAGTTCTAAAATGTGTTGTTCCAGCAACAGATTTTGCATGGAAAATATAATATGGGCGAACCCTGGATTTTAAAAGTTCATGGTTTAAAAGGCGCATAATATATTTATCATTGTTTATGCCATTTAATAATACAGCTTGATTTCCCAAAATAATTCCGTTATCAGCAAGTTTATCACAAGCTGCTTTTGATTCTTTAGTTACTTCTAGTGGATGGTTAAAATGGGTATTTAGATAAATAGGCGGATATTTTTTCAGAACATTTATTAAGTCATCTGTAATTCTTTGAGGCATTGTAACTAGTGTTCTTGAACCTAGTCTGATATATTCAACTGTTGGAATTGAATAAAGTTCTTCTAAAAGCCGGTCAAGGGCAGAGTCAGACATTGTAAGAGGGTCACCGCCTGTTATCAGGACATCTCTAATTTCAGGATTGTTTCTAATATATTCTATTGATTCTTTCAGCAATTCTTTAGGAGTATGGCTATCTAAAGTGCCGATATTCCTTCTTCTTTGACAGTGTCTGCAGTACATGGCGCAAACATTGGTTGTGTTAATAATTAATCTGTCTGGATATCTTCTTGTTATAGAACCAGCAGGATTTGTATATTCTTCACCCATAGGGTCAAAAAGTCCATTGGTGGTGTCTAATTCATAGTGGGAAGGAACTGATTGCAGCTTAACAGGATTTAGTGGATTGTCATCAATTAACGAGGCATAGTAAGGCGATATTGCCCACCTGAACTTTTTTTCAACATTTTTAATTGATTCAATTTCAGAATCCTTTAATTTGATAATCTTTGAAAGTAAATCCACATTGCTGATTCTATTTTTCATTTGCCATTTCCAGTTGTTCCAATCTTCTTCAGTTGCATTTAGAAGAGAGAGGATTTTTTTCTTTTTTTCTAATATTTTTTCTTCCTGAAAAGGAGACATTCCACGAGGTATAGTGCTTTTTACATCATTGTACTCTTTAATACGGTTTTTTAATTCTTCTGCCCTTTTAAGGGCAAATTCTCTTTTGTTACATTGTTTTTCCATTGCCAACATCCTTTCAATCCCCTAAATTTTTATATAGTAATCAACATAATCTCATATTTATGGGTATAAAAAGAAAAGGAATATGTTTAGATAAAGTAAGTATAAACTTATCCTGTTTTTCAAAAAATTATCTTTTATAATTTAAATGCTGTTTTTATTTGCAGACAATATAGAGTCTTGATTACAAACCCTATATTAGCTTAAGCTAAATAAGCTTACTTTTTGAAAAATATAAAAAGTTTTGTCCCCACAACATATAAGATTACATTGCAAATAAAAATTTATTTTTGTAATATATTTTATTGTACATAATTTATTATATCATATAATGTAATTATATGCCTTGTTTTTTTATATTCCAACTATATATTATCATGCAAATTTGCTAAAAAGCTGGATTTTAAAGTATTATAGTATTATAATAAAATTGTTTGTTTTTTAATTGAAAGGCTATGGAATGGAGGATTTAAATGGGTTATGTAAGAATAGGTCTGTTATTGGCTGTAATAGCTTTACTTTTAGTAAGATACTTAATGTCAGGTATCGAGAAAAAAGCTGTTGTTAAAAATGGTGTTACAGTTTTAAAGATGAATAATATTTATGGTTTTATAGGGGCTTTTATTTTTTTAATTTCTATAGCAATTATAATAATTTCAAGTTTGGTAAATGAGGGATTTAGCGAAGATATTAAAACAATTGCGGTGCTTGTGATATTTTTAATTTTAGGGGGAACTCTTTTTTTATTTTCAGTTAATATCCGAGTTTTAGTAGATGAAGAAAAGATAGTTCATTACAATATATTAAGAAGAAAAAAAGAAATTATGTGGAAGGATGTAAGAAGAGTAATTTTAAATCAAAGAAACTTAGAGTTAATTTTAGATGCCGAGGAAAGTCAAATAAAAATTCATAATCACATGGTGGGTTTTTTATCTTTTATAAAATTAATGAAAACAAAACTTGACTATGATATATATAAAGATGCTGTAAGCATAATAGATTCTTACAAAAGAAGCAACAGAAAATAAATTTATATTGTTATTATAGATGGTATAATGTAAAATATTAAAAAGATGCTGAGTACATCTAAAATTATAAGGTTTTAAGTTATTAAAGGGAGATGTAATATGAAATTAAAAATATTCAAAGGATATGAAAGGTTTGATGACCTCTATCCTTCTGAACAAGTAAAATATGCTTTAGAGCACAAGGAAGAGGCAATACCAGAGCTTCTTGAAATACTGGAATATACAATAAATAATGCAGAAGAGCTTTTTAAAGATAGCAAGTATTTAATTCATTTTCCAGCTATTTATCTTTTGGCGTATTTTCGTGAAAAAAGGGCATATAGAGGAATTATACAGCTTTTAAGTTTTAGGGATGAGGTTGTTTACGGATTACTTGGAGATACAGTAACAGAGGAGCTAAAAAACATTTTAGCGTCAGTGTGTGATGGAAATATAAATCCATTGAAAGAAATAATTGAAAACTCTTTAATTGATGAGTTTATAAGGTGTGAAGCCCTAGAAGCACTTTTGGTATTATTAAACGAAGAAAAATTAAAAAGAGAAGAATTGGTTTTTTATTTTAAAGAGCTTATGAATGGAAAGCTTGAAAAGGACTATAGTTATGTATGGGAGTTTTTGCCTTCTTGCTGTGGATTAGTTCATCCAAAAGGACTTATTGATGATATTGAACAGGCAATTGGGGATGGGAAAATAGATGCTTTTTTAGTGGATTGGGATTTAATAGATAATAATTTAAAGAAAACTTCTAAAGAGGTATTAAGAGAACTTAAAAAAGAGAAAAGTTATTTTTTTATCAGTAAAGAAGATGTTCTTGCATTGGAAGAATGGGTTGGCGGATTCTATTTTGATGATGAGTATTATGATGAAGACTTGTTTGAAAATGAAGAAATATATTATACAGAAGATGAAAAAGACGATGAATATGAATTTGATGATAAGGATAAGCATTGTAACAAGTTAATTAGCATACCTTTTGTTAAATGTAATAAGGAAAATCTAAATGCACTGTGTTCTTGTGGAAGCGGAAAAAAGTATAAAAACTGCTGTTTTTGGAAGGAAAAAAATAAATGAATTTTAAAATATTGATATAGAAAGAGGTAGTTTAATTAAACTACCTCTTTCTATATCTTTTTTATAACACTTTAATTATTGCCATCTTGTTATAATGAAATATCTTCTATTTTACCGTCTCCTAATTTAACTAAGTAAACATCCCAATAATCTTTTCCCATTTTAGCTGCAAAGTTTTTATCAAATACAGCAAAGTCAAACCTATATTTTCCCTTTATGGCGCTGCCAGTGTCCATAGCTACTGCATATCCTAAACCTTTAATATAAAAAATTGTTCCAAATGGCCAGTAGTCTTTGTCAATGGCAATGGATATTCCTGGTATTATTGGGTGTCCTGATCTGGTAATACCTTTATTGTTGCCGCATTCTTCTGCACTTGGAGTATAAAAGGTACCTAGAAATTTTCCTATATATTCTCCTCTTTCTATGCTGCTTCTGGTACTTATTCCTTCAAAATTTGTATAGCTTTGAGGTTTAATTCCAATTGAAGCAGCGGTTTTTAAAGAATTTTGAAGTTCTATATTGTCCTCTACCAGTTCTCTGTTGATTTTTTCCAGTTCCTCATTTTTATTTTTTAATTCTTGTATTAGTTCTGATATTTCTTCATTTTGCTTTAAAATTTCACTGTATTCTTCCTTTAAGATCTTATATTCATTTTTTAAAGTTTCATTTTCAGCTATTAAATTGTTATTTTCATAATACGCGTTTTCTGCCCTTAAAAAGGCATCTTTATAATTTTTTTTAGTTTCACTATACCAACTATATATACTTAGATTAATTACTATCAAAAGAACTATCGCTGCAAATAAAAGGTACATTAGCAGTCTGCTAAAATTAATGTGTTTTTTATTGCGCCTTGGAGGCTCGCTTAATGATGGTGCCTCATCGCTTGACATATTTTTTATCCTCCTTAAAATAGTCTGAATTTTCTATTTTAATTATCAACAAATTTTTATAATTTTATTCATTAAAAAATCCAGAAAATATTTTTATTAAAGCTCTTTCATATTTACATATTAAAAAAAATATGCTATAATTATTAATCGCATCGGGGTGTAGCTCAGTTTGGTATGAGTGCTTGCTTGGGGTGCAAGAGGTCGCTGGTTCAAATCCAGTCACTCCGACCACAGTAATAAGCGTGTTACAGGGCTTTGTAACGCGCTTATTATTTTTGTTTTGTACCTAGTTTTTATTTATATTTAAATTGTAAGATATCTTTTTTATTTTCACTTATTCTAAATTAAATAGTTTTTTAATTGTATATTTCAATCCTAATAAAACCATAATATAATTAGTTGTTAAAAAATCACTTGTTATACATATGGTAGTGATAAATTCCACAAGGTTAAATATAAGTTTTGTTATAAAAAATGTGAAAAAAGGAGTGTAATATTTGGCTGATTTTAAAAAAATATTACAAGATGTTTTTTTATTTAAAGAACCTGAAGAAAAAGAAGCCTTTATTCTAAAAGAAACAAAAAAAGAAAAAGAAGAGCTTGACAGTACTAGAACTAGAAAAGAAGAAAATAGGGGAGAAGGAATTATAAATAGGATTTTTTCATCTAAAAATAAAAAAGAAAATAAGGGAGAAGATGAAAAATTAGAAGAAGTAAGTAAGAATATTAAAAAGAATTTAGAATATATAAAAAAAACATACAATTATTCTGACAATGGAGATCTTATAATAAGAGAATTTAAAGTGGTTGCAAAAGATGAGAATCTTGATGCATTTATTGTTTTATTTGACGGAATGGCGGATTCTAATATAGTGGACTCACATATTTTAAAGCCACTTATGCTTCTTTCAAATGTTGAAGTAAAGGGCCGGGAAAAAGATTTAGCCTTGTATATAAAAAATCATCTTATTTCTCATAGTCAAGTAAAAATGACAAATAAAATGAATGATATTATAGAAGAAGTAAACTTTGGAGGTGCAGGACTGTTTATTGATGGAATAGACAGTGCATATACATGTGATGTGAAGGGATGGGTACAAAGACAGGTGGACAGACCTATAACAGAAATTGTTATACGAGGTCCACAAGAAGCATTTACAGAGGGTTTAAGAATAAATACCGCACTTATAAGAAAGACTTTAAAAGATGAAAATTTAGTAGTTGAGAATTTTAAAGTTGGAAAAAGGAGCAAAACCCCATGTTCTCTTTTGTACATTAAAGATATTGCAAATGAGTCTTTAGTTGAAGAAGCCAGAAGAAGGCTTAAAAATATAAATGTAGATTTTATTTTTGATTCAGGGGAATTAGAACAGCTCTTAGAAGACAGTACATTTTTACCATCCCCTCAAATGTTGGCGACAGAAAGACCTGATAGAACTGCAAATATGATTGCACAGGGAAAGTTGGCTGTTCTTATGCACGGAAGTCCCTTTGCCCTTATAATGCCCATAACTAACAGTGACCTGCTTCATTCTCCGGAGGATGCATATGTAAGATTTCCCTATTCCAATCTTTTTAGATTTGTAAGATTTGTAGCTGTGGTATTATCATTGCTATTACCTGGGCTTTATGTTGCAATTACTAATTTTCATCATGAAATGATCCCTACAGACCTTTTGATTGCAATTGAATCGTCTAGAGAAGCAGTGCCCTTTCCCTCTGTTATGGAGATTCTCATGATGGAGTTTGCTTTTGAACTCATACGAGAAGCAGGTATTAGAATTCCAGGTCCAATAGGTCCTACCCTTGGTATTATTGGAGCATTAATTCTAGGACAGGCTGCAGTTGCTGCAAATATTGTAAGTCCCATACTTATAATTATAGTTGCTGTTACTGGGATAGGGTCTTTTGCAGTTCCCAATTTTTCCCTTGCCTTTTCATTTAGAATATTAAGATTTGTATATATAATATTGGCTGCATTGGCAGGCTTTTTGGGAATTACTCTAGGTATATTTGTACATGGAATAATGTTAGTAAGTGCAAAATCCTTTGGTGTACCATTTATGGCACCACTAGGACCTAGAACAAGTGATGGAATTGCAGATGAGTTTTTAAGAACTCCTATTTGGAAACAGGAAAAACGTCCAGACCATCTCAATGTGCAGAATCAAAGGAAACAGCCTAAGATTTCAAGGGAATGGGCAGAAGGAGAGAAAAAAAAGAAGTGAAAGCAGTTTAAATAGGCATAGTACTAAGAAGGTGGAGGATTATAGTGGGAAATAAAATTGTATTTGGGAAAGTGGAAGCCATATCCCTTTTAGTAATTATAATGACAACTCAATTATTTATAAGTTTTCCCCGTTTTGTGGCAGAAAAAGCAGGTACGGCAGGATGGATTTTAATAATATATTTAACAGTTATTTCACTACTCCTTTTTTTAGCCATATCAAATATGTACAAAAATTTTCAGGGAAAAGATATTTTAGACATAGGAGAATATGTTGGGGGCAATATAGGAAGAATTTTTGTAGGATTGGTAATTATAATTGATTATATGTTTATAATTCCAGGTGTATTAAGAGAATTTAGTGACGGGCTTAAAATAATTACATTAGATAAAACCCCCATAGGTTTTGTTATGATTTTTTTTCTTTTGGGCATGATAACAGCTGCGTTTTATGGGATAGAACCCATTACCAGGTTTTCTGCTATTATTGTTCCAATAGTTGCAGCAGCTTTTATACTTATAATAGTAGGAGTAATACCTAGTTTTGATACAGACAATATATTTCCCATTATGGGCAAAGGAGCATATCAAATGTTTATAAAAGGGATACCTAATATATCAATTTTTTCAGGAATAAGTTTACTTTTTATTTTACCCCCTTTTTTAAACAGTTTTGATTGCTTTAAAAAAACTGGAATTTACAGCATACTTTTGTCAGGTTTTTTCTTAACTGCTGGTACTGTAATATATACACTTTCAATTCCATATCCTGCGTCCACTGAAGTTACTATGCCAATGTATACTTTGGCCAGAACTATTGATTGGGGAAGATTTTTTACAAGAATTGAATCTGTTTTTGTATTTGCATGGGCTACATCTGCCTTTATCTACCTTGGAATTGTATTGTTTTTTATAGTATATGTTTTCAAAAAGACCTTTAAGCTAAAATATCATACACCCCTTATTTTTCCCATGTCTGTGCTAATTTTTACCTTTGCTTTAATACCTAAAAGTATGATGGATGTGTTTTGGTTAGAAAGTAAGATTTTTAGAGCTTATGCCTGGATAATTACTTTTGGTATGCCAATGATTTTTTTAATAGCCGCATCACTAATTAAAAAGAAGAAAGGGGCAATTCAAAATGAAAAGAAAAATTAAAAGTGCGGGTATTGGAATTATTTTAGTAATTTTATTAACTAGCATGACAGGATGTTTTGATGCAAGAGAGGTGGATGACTTAGCCTACCCTATGGCCATTGGATTTGATAAGGGAGATAACAATTTGCTTAAAATGACACTTCAGTTGGCACTGCCTGTTGCAATAGCAGGTGGAAGTGGTGAAGAGGCGCCAGGTGGAGGTGGAAAAACTTCTAGTATAGTGACGCTAGAGGTGCCTGCCATATATTCAGGGCTTAATATGGCAAATACTTTTATAAGTAAGCAAATAAATCTTTCCCATGTAAAGGTAATTGTTTTTTCAGAGGAACTTGCAAAGGAAGGAATAGATAAATACATTACTGCTATTTCAAGGGGAAGAGAATTTAGACCAAGTATGTTTGTAGTGGTTGCAATAGGTTCGGCAGAAGAATATGTACGTGCTGTAGAACCTGCTTTAGAAACCAATCCTGCAAAGTACTATGAAATGAAGCTTAGGGCATTTGATTATACTGCATTTACAGCAGATACTAGATTTTTTAAATTTTATCACAATATAAAAAGTACAAGTAATCAAGCTTATGCTGTATTAGCTTCCATTGGTCAATTTGGGGACTCAAGTGAAATAAGTGATGAAAAATCTACATTTAGAGAAAAAGGGAGGGAAGTTCCATTAGAGGGGGATTTTATAGCAGGAGACATGCCTAAAACAGGGGATGTAAAGGCTGAGATAATGGGACTTGCTGTTTTTGATGGTGCAAAAATGGTAGGAGTGTTAGATGGGGCTGAAACCATGGCTCATCTCATGGTTAGAGGTGATTTTAAATATAGCTTTTCCACTATACCAGATCCAATGAAAGACGGTTATTTTGTGCTTTTAGGTATTGGTCAGGGAAGAGCGCCTAAAAGGAAAGTTGAAATGGTAAATGGTGTTCCTAATATAACTGTAGATGTTTTTTTAGAAGGAAATATACAGTCGATACAAAGCGGTATAAACTATGAAGAAGGTGAAAATTTAAAAATATTAGAAAAAGCTGTGGCAGAGTTTTTTGAAAAAGAAATAATGAGGTATTTTGATAAAACTTTGGAATATGGAGTGGATGTAGCAGGATTTGGACAATTAATGAAAAGTAAATTTATTACATGGGATGAGTGGGAAAGTTTTGATTGGCTTAGCAGGTACAAAGACTCTGGTTTTAATGTAAATGTGGATGTAATAATAAGAAGACCTGGACTTATGGTAAGAACAGTATCATTTCCAGATTCAAATTAAGGAGGATTGAGTTTTGACATTTGACAGAATCATATTAATTATTATATTGATATGGGTGTTTATAAGAACTATGAGTTATGGAAAATGGACATGGGATAAAAAGAACAGGCTTGGTGCCATAGCCATATATATTGTGGCATTTGCTTCATTAATTATTCCTATATGCATTATGCTTTTTAGATATTAAAGGTGGCGAAAAAAAGTATGGATAATGAAATAATTTTTGGTAGGTGGGAAGGTATCTGCCTTCTAATAACCATGATTGCAACAAAAGCTATATTGGATTTTCCTAGAGTGATGATAGAGAATGCAGGGGTTGCTGGATGGATTCTTTCCCTGTATATATCTCTTATGGCACTAATTGGTTTTTGGATATTAAACAAGCTTTACAAAGGATTTCCTGGTAAAGATATTTTGGATATTGGGGAAGACCTTGGAGGAAAACCTGTAAAAGTTATTGTGGGAACAGTGGTTTGGATATTTATAACAAGTATGATGATGGTTTCACTTAGGTTATTTGGTGAACTTATTAAGAGCATGGGTTTTGAAATGTCTCCACCAAGTTTTTTAATATTGTTTTTTTTTGTTGGGGTTTTTTTTGCTTCCTATATGGGAATAGAGTCAATTGTAAGATTTATGGCAATACTTGTACCTATCTCTGTGGTAAGTTATGCAATATTCATATTGGCACTGGTGCCTTTAGGTGATATAAACAATATTTTCCCTTTCCTTGGAAGTGGTGCATATGAAATTTTTGTAAAAGGCGCATTAAAAATATCTTCTTTTTCTGAACTGTTATTTTTATTTTTAATAGTTCCATTTATAAAAACTCAAGAAAATTTTAAAAAAAGCGGATTTATTGCTATATTAGCATCTGCAGTAGTTTTTTTAAGCATTACTTTGGTTTTTACAACTATATATCCCCATCCTTTAGCTAATGAAGAATTGCTACCTGCATATCAATTAGGAAGGACAATTGACTATGGGAAGTTTTTTAAAAGGCTTGAATCTATTTTAATAATAACCTGGTCCACCATTGGGTTTATGTATCTTAGTGCTACATTTTTCTTTTCTGCCTATGTGTTTAAAAAAACATTTAATTTAAAGCATTATAGGCCACTTTTACTTCCTCTTGGAGTTATAAGTTTTAGCATTAGCATGATTCCAGAAAGTCTTATGAGTATACTTGAATTTCAATCAAAATATTATAGAAACTGGGGATGGGTGGTTACTTTTGGAATGACAATACTTTTACTTATTTTTGCAAATAAAAAAAGAAAAAAACTACATAAAAACCCCAAGGGTTAAAACCCTTGGGGTTTTTGGCAGGGGCAGCAGGAATCGAACCCGCAACCAACGGTTTTGGAGACCGCTACTCTACCAATTGAGCTATACCCCTTTAGTGTATATTCAAAACACATAAGACACTTGATAGTATACAACAGGTATTTATCTATGTCAATGGGTAGCGTGAAAATTTTTTAAAATTTCGTGCATATGTTTATCAATCTTCTCCATTAAGTGCCAATTTAATATAAAAACAAGTGGATTTTGATTAAATTTATGATAATATAGATATTGGCACAAGATATAAGGAGGAGTTTTTTATGAATTCAAAAGTAGGTTTTATTGGTGCAGGAAATATGGGATGTGCTATGATAAAAAGCATTGTAAATTCTAAAATCATTCCAAGTGAAGATGTTTTTGTATATGATGTTGACAAAGAAAAACTATCAAATCTTAAATCAGAAACAGGTGTTACCATTCTAGAAGACAGTGTGGAGGTTGTTCAAAAGTCTGATATTATCATTTTAGCAGTAAAACCAAATATGGTTAAAAATGTGCTGGAAGATTGTAAAAGTGCTTTTGATGATAAAAAAATACTGGTTTCTGTTGCTGTAGGCGTTGCTATAAAATTTTATCAAGATATTATAGGAGATGATAAAAAAATAATTCGCACAATGCCAAATACACCTGCCTTAGTTGGAGAAGGAATGACACTTATGTGTTATGATGATAATATTTTATCTAGGGAAGATTTTTTAAATGTTAAAAAAATATTTGAATGTTTTGGTAAGGTTGAGGTCTTAGATGAAAAGCTTATGAATGAAGTAACAGCAGTTACAGGTAGCAGCCCAGCTTATGTATTTATGTTTATTGAAGCAATGGCAGATGGAGCTGTTTTGTCAGGATTGCCAAGGGATTTGTCTTACAAACTTGCAGCTCAGGCTGTTATGGGATCTGCAAAACTAGTTTTAGAAACAGGGAAGCATCCAGGAGAGCTTAAAGATCAAGTGTGTTCCCCAGCGGGCACCACTATAGAAGCAGTGAAAACTTTAGAAAAGCATGGATTTAGATATGCAGTAATAGATGCAATGGAAGAGTGTACTAAAAGAGCCAGAGAAATTGGAAAAGGATAAAAGGAGGCTTTTTAAATGGATTATGAAGAAAAAACAGTATCTAAAAAAAATGTATATGACGGAAATATAATAGAAGTAGATGTATTAAAAGTTTCCCAGCCGGACGGCAGGGAGGCTACACGGGAAATAGTAAGGCATAGCGGAGGTGCTGCTGTAGTACCTATAAGTGATAAAGGTGAAGTTTATCTAGTGAGGCAGTATAGAAAGCCTGTGGAAATTGAATTATTAGAAATTCCTGCAGGAAAGTTGGATAAAGGAGAAGAACCTTTAGAATGTGCAAAAAGGGAGTTAAAAGAGGAAACAGGGCTTGAGGCAAAAAAAATGAGACATTTGATAGATTTGTACTGTGCTCCGGGTTATTCCAGTGAAAAGGTATACATATATGTGGCAACTGATTTAATAGAAGGAGAAGCCTGTGCCGATGAAGGAGAGTTTATTTCCACTGAAAAAATTCCAATTCATGAGCTTGTAAAAATGATTATAAATAATGAAATAACTGATGCTAAAACTGTTGCGGGAATTCTTTTAGCAGAAAAAATAATAAAGGGCGAGATAGAAATATAAAAAATGAACTATTTAATATAAGTTTACAATATACCTTTGGTATATTGTAATTTTTTTTGTCCTTAATGCATAGAATTTATTATAGAGTATACAAGAAATAAATAACATAAAAGTAACGAGAGGGGATAAAAGTGTTTACTAAAATACGTGAGGTAATTGCAGAACATATTAAAAACAATTTGAACTTGTACTTTTTTCTGTTTCTAGCTTTTGTTGCAGGAATTTCAGCAGGAGCATTTACTGTAAATGGATTAAGTCCAGTTCAAAAAAAAGAATTAACTAATTACTTGCATGGTTTTTTTCAGCTTTTTGAAAACCAAAAGGTAGATGGAAATGAAATACTAAGGATATCATTGATGGACAATATGAGACAAATCGCCATTTTATGGGTTTTGGGAGTTACCATTATTGGAATACCATTTATCTACATATTAATAGGAGTTAGGGGGTTTATAACAGGATTTACTTCAGGTTTTATTATTGAGTACTTAGGACTTAAAGGCGTATTGTTTTCAGCTATGACAATTTTGCCAAAAGAATTAATAATTATTCCGTGCCTTATAGCACTAGGGGTAAATGGAATAAATTTTTCAATGGGTATAATAAAAAACAAATCCAATAAAGATGAGAATAAAAACAGTTTAAAAATGAATTTTTTTGCATATTGTTTTGTTACTTTGACCTTTTCAACTTTAATATTTTTTGGTATATTTGTTGAGTCATATATTGTTCCTGTTTTTATAAGAATGACACTTAGTTAATTTTTATATTTTAATTAAATATAAATGTATGGATGTAACAGTTTTTGTTAACAATTTATATTGAAATTTGTATTATTTTATTGTTATTAATGCACAAAAAAAGCAAAAATAATTATACAAAGTTACAAACTAATTAACATATAAAGGATAATCGTTGCATAATGAGTAAAACTTCTTATATAATATGGAGGATTAGAAATATTCTTTAAATTTGTTTAATATTTTAAATATTTAAATATTAAAATAATCAGAATAGAAGGAGTAGGTAGAAGAATGGAAGATTTAATTGTTAAGTTTTTGGATTTTTTAGAAAAAGACAAAAAATTGTCTTTAAACACCCTGCAGTCATACAAGAGAGATATTGAGCAATTCATTACATATCTAAAAGAAATGAAAATAAACAATATTACAAACATCAGTAAAACTACAGTGATTGCTTATCTCTTGCATTTGCAAAAAAAGGGAAGGGCGACATCTACTATATCACGTAATTTAGCTTCTATAAGATCTTTTTGTCAGTACTTAACTAAAAATGATATAATAAAACAAGACCCTACAGAACAACTTGAGTCGCCAAAAGTGGAGAAGAAACTTCCACAAATATTGTCTACTAAAGAGGTTGAATTGCTCTTAGAACAGCCAAAATGTGATGACCTAAAGGGGTATAGGGACAAAGCCATGTTAGAGTTGCTTTATGCAACGGGTATAAGGGTATCAGAACTTATATGTTTAGATGTTGATGATGTTAATACTGATATGGGATTTATAAGATGTACCAAAGGTTCTAGAGAGAGAATGGTGCCAATTGGATCAGTCTCCATTAATGCGCTAAATGAGTATTTATCTAAATCCAGGAAGCTTCTTATACAGAAAAAAGACGAAAAGGCGTTGTTTGTAAATGTAAATGGAAAAAGATTAACAAGGCAGGGATTTTGGAAGATAATAAAGCAGTATAAGAACCAGGCTCAAATTAACAAAGACATAACGCCCCATACATTGAGGCATTCCTTTGCGGCACATTTACTAGAAAATGGGGCAGATTTAAGGTCCATTCAGGAAATGCTGGGACACTCTGATATATCATCAACGCAAATTTATGCACAAATAGCTAAAAACAGGATTAAGGAAGTGTATAAGAAAACCCACCCAAGGGCATAGTGCATATGGCTTATTTTTGTAAAACATTATAGTTAATAATTAGATTTTATAATATAATTAAGAAGTAAGATATTGATATCTTGCTTTTTTTTTAGAATTTTATAGAGTTTTTTTTGGTTTTAGTGGTTTAAATACATAAGGAAAGGAATGGTAATAAATGAAAAGGGCTATTATAATTGTATTGGATAGTGTGGGAATAGGGGAACTTCCTGATGCTTATAAATATAATGATGAAGGCAGCAATACCTTGGGAAACATTGCAAAAGCAGTTAAAAATCTTAAATTACCCAATATGAGAAATATTGGACTTTGGAATATAGATGGGATTTATGGAGGAGAGCCTTTAGACAGCCCCTTAGGGTGTTTTGGGAAAATGGCAGAAAGATCCCCGGGAAAAGATACAACTACCGGGCATTGGGAATTGGCCGGTGTAATAATGGACAGACCTTTTCCAGTATATCCTGAAGGATTTCCCAAAGAAATAATGAGTAAATTTGAGGAAAAAATAAAAACCCCTACTTTAGGGAATTGTCCTGCATCAGGAACAGAAATTATAAAGATGTTAGGAGATGAACATGTAAAGACAGGTTATCCAATTGTATATACTTCAGCAGACAGTGTATTTCAAATTGCCGCCCATGAAGAGGTAATACCTGTTGAAAAGCTTTATGAAATGTGCAGTATAGCCAGGGAAATATTGCAAGGGGAACATGGGGTTGGCAGAGTGATAGCAAGACCTTTTGAAGGCAGCAGTGGAAATTATGTGAGAACAAAAAGAAGAAAGGATTTTTCATTAGACCCTGTAAAGAAAACTTTATTAGATTATGCATGTGAAAAGGGATACCATGTAATAGGTGTGGGAAAAATACAGGATATTTTTAATAATAGAGGCATTACAAATTCAGTATCTATTTACGATAATATGGATGGTGTTGATAAGACAATAGAGTTTATTAAAGATAATTCTAAAGGTATTATATTTACTAATTTAGTTGATTTCGATATGTTATATGGGCATAGAAAGGATGTAGAAGGATATGCGAAAGCATTAGAAGACTTTGATGCTAGAATTCCTGAAATATTAAAGGAATTAAAGGAAGATGATATTTTTATAATAACGGCAGACCATGGCTGTGATCCCACTACTGAAGGCACTGATCACTCCAGAGAATATGTTCCTTTACTTATTTATGGTAAAAAAATCAAAAACAATATGAATCTTAATACCAGAAGCTCTTTTGCAGATGTGGCTAAAACAGTGGCTGAATATCTTGAAATTGAAGAAAATATTGACGGTATAAGTTTCTTAAAAGAAATTCTACTCTAATATAAGGGAGGTTTTACCAATGAGAATGTATGATATTATTGAAAAAAAGCGGGATGGTAAAGAACTTAATAAAGAAGAGATTAATTTTTTTATAAATGAGTATTGCAGTGAAAATATACCTGATTATCAGGCTTCAGCCCTTCTTATGGCTATTTTTTTAAATGGTATGAATGAAAAAGAAACATCCCTTTTAACAGAAGCCATGACAAATTCGGGGGATATTGTTGATTTATCTGAAATAGAGGGCTTTAAAGTAGATAAGCACAGTACAGGAGGGGTTGGAGACAAGACAACATTAGTCTTAGGTCCTATTTGTGCTGCCTGCGGGATACCCGTTGCTAAAATGTCAGGAAGGGGTCTTGGACACACAGGAGGAACTATAGATAAACTAGAGTCTATTCCAGGGTTTAAAACAGATATTGGAAAAGAAGAGTTTATTAAAAATGTTAGAGAAATTGGTTTATCAGTTGTAGGGCAGACAGGAAACCTTGCCCCGGCAGACAAAAAGCTATATGCATTAAGGGATGTTACCGCAACTGTCAACAATATTTCTTTAATTGCCAGTAGCATAATGAGCAAGAAAATTGCCAGCGGTGCAGATGGAATTGTGCTAGATGTTAAAACAGGTAGTGGAGCATTTATGAAAACCGTTGAGGAGTCTGTGAAATTAGCAGAATTGATGGTGAAGATAGGAAAACAAATAGGGAGAAAAACTGTTGCTTTTGTTACCGATATGGATGTTCCCCTTGGAAATGCAATAGGAAATTCTTTAGAGGTTATTGAGGCAATAGAGGTATTAAAGGGAGAAGGACCTGAGGATTTAAAGGAGTTGTCCTTTCAATTGGCATCAAAAATGCTTGAAATTTCAGGTTTAGGAGATAAAGATAGATGTATGGAAATGGTGCAAAAAGCAGTTGATGAAGGAAGGGCACTGTCAAAGTTTAAAGATATGGTAGAGCGTCAGGGTGGGAATGTTATGGTGGTTGAAGATTATAATTTATTTAAAAAGGCATCTTGTGTTTATCAATATAAAAGCGAAGAAAGTGGATATATAAAAGACATGAATACAAATGCTCTTGGAACTGCTTCAATGGTACTTGGTGCAGGAAGACAGACAAAAGAAAGCAGTATTGACCATAGTACAGGCATTGTGTTAAATAAGAAAAAGGGAATGAAAGTGGAAAAAGGAGAGTTAATTGCCACTTTCTATAGCAGCAGCATGGAAAAGATAAAAGAGGCAGAAAAAATTATAAAAAATAGTATAAATTTTTCCCCTTCTCCTGTTTCAAAAAGTCCTTTGATTTTAGCTGAGATTAATTAAAATTAATAGCATATCCCAGGGTTTTTTAGCATACTTTTAGTTATATAGCTAAAAGTATGGAGGTAACCCTATATGTTTAAAAAAAATGTTTTGTATTTTTTAATAATAACATTGCTTTTATTTAATCTGTTTTCTTTAAATGTGGCAGCTATAGATAGCGGTGATTTAGATGGGTATGACGAAGAAGTAGTTGAGGCAATGGCAGTAAATAAAAGCTTTGACAGCTTTGAATCTAAAGCATATATTTTAATTGATGCTGCAACGGGACAGGTGCTGTGTGAGAAAAATCCCCATGAGAAACTTCCTATTGCTAGTGTAACTAAAATTATGTCTATGTTATTGATAATGGAGGCAATTGATTCAGGAAAAATAAAATTAGATGATATTGTAACGGCATCTGAATATGCATCTGGGATGGGAGGCTCACAGGCATATATTGAGCCAGGTGAGCAGTATTCTGTAAAAGATGCATTAAAAGCAGTGGCACTTCACTCATCAAATGATGTTACTGTATCTTTGGCAGAACTAATTAATGGAAGTGAAGAGGCTTTTGTTGTTATAATGAATGAAAAAGCCAAAGAACTTGGTATGAAAAACACCCATTTTCTTGATTGCACAGGACTTACTGATGAAGGTCATTATAGCACTGCATATGATGTTGCCCTTATGTCAAGGGAATTGGTTACAAAGCATCCTATGATACTTGAGTACACCTCTATTTGGATGGATAGCTTTAGGGGAGGAGAGTTTGAATTAACAAACACAAACAAACTTGTGAGATTCTACAATGGTGCAGATGGTCTTAAAACAGGTTTTACAAGGGCAGCTGGACATTGTTTGTCTGCCACTGCCACAAGAAATAATATGAGATTAATTTCTGTTGTTTTAGGGGGGGCTGACTCTAACAGCCGTTTTGCCCAGTCTAGAAAACTTTTAGACCATGGATTTGCCAATTATGAGTCTAAAAAGGTAAATGAAAAAGGTGGGGAAGTTCGGGAAGTTGTGATAAAAAAAGGTCTTGAAAATATAGCAAAGGCAGTTTATGCTGATGATTTAAGTTTGCTTTTATCAAGAGGACAGAAGGATAAAGTAAAAAGAGAGATAAGGGTTATGAAGTCTATAGCTGCCCCAGTTAAAAAAGGTCAAAAGATAGGTGAAGTAATATATAAAGTTGATGAAAAAGAAATAGGCAGGATAGATTTAGTTTGTGATAGAGATATTGAAAAAGCATCTTTTACAAAAATGTTTAAAAAGCTATTTGTCAATTGGTACAATATAGGCAGAAGTGTGGAGTAAACTATCTGGTGAATTTCCTTACATAATATGATAATTTATTATAGAGAAAAACTAATGAGATGAGGCATCAAATTATATGATTCAAGTAAATACTAAATATATTAATATCTGATGTTAGTTTGTTGGAATTAATGTGTATCTATATTATTATCAATTGGAGGGATAGTTTTAGTACTGTTCCCCTTTATTTTTTTTGGACAAGATGTATATCTATTTGCAAGATTTTATCTTGACTCTTGCAATAATAAGTGTTACCATAATTTAAAAAGTTTTATTTAATTAAAATCAGAGTTTTAAATCAGTTTAAGAAATGGCAATGGAAGGTTGTGGAAAAATGTTTATATCTAAAGCTGTAAAAATAAATGAAAAAAACCATTTGGAAATTGGTGGATGTGATTGTATAGAGTTGGTCAGTACATATGGTACGCCTCTTTATGTGATAGATGAGAATCTTTTAAGAGAAAACTGCCGAATATATAAAAATGCAATTGAAAAATATTATGATGGGAAGGGTTTGGCTGTATATGCGGGTAAAGCCCTTTGTACCACAGCAATTTGTAAAATCATTGAGCAGGAAGGATTAGGTCTTGATGTGGTTTCAGGCGGAGAGTTGTATACAGCAATTACAGCCGGTTTTCCAATGGACAAGGTGTATTTTCATGGCAATAACAAGACTTGTGAAGAGCTTATGCTGGCTATAGAAAACAATGTTGGAAGAATAGTTATAGATAACAAAGAAGAACTTGTAATGGTAAATGAAATTGCATCTAAATTAGATAAAAAAGTTGATGTCTCATTTAGAATAAAACCTGGAGTAGCTCCAGATACTCATGATTTTATTAAAACGGGGCAGATTGATTCTAAGTTTGGAATGGCAATAGAAAATGGTGAGGCATTTGAAATAATAAGTATGGCTTTGGAACTTTCAAATTTAAATGTAATGTCAGTCCATTGTCATATAGGTTCACAGATACTGAATTTAGAACCATTTAAATTAGCTGCAAAGGTTATGCTTGAGTTTATAGCAGAATTGAAGGAAAAGCTTGGTATAGAAATTGAGGAATTAAATTTAGGTGGAGGACTTGGCATAAAATATACCAAAGAAGATGAGCCAACAGAATATGATTACCATATTAAGTCTGTATCAGAAGTTGTAAAGAGTATTTGCAGCCAAAAGGGAATAAAGCTTCCTAAAATAGTTATGGAGCCTGGAAGATCTATAGTTGCTTCAGCTGGAATTACTTTATATAGAGTTGGTTCTGTAAAGGATATTAAAAATATCAGAAAGTATGTGGCAGTTGATGGTGGAATGACTGACAACCCAAGATATGCCATGTATCAGGCAAAATATGATGCAGTAATTGCAAATAAACCAGATGCGCCAAGGGCTGAAAAGGTGACAATTGCAGGGAAATCTTGCGAATCAGGGGATATTCTTATAAAGGATATTATGTTGCCAAAAGTGAGTACTGGAGATGTTTTAGCAGTTTTGGCAACAGGTGCATATAATTATTCAATGTCCAGTAATTACAACAGAATACCACGGCCACCAATTGTGCTTGTAAAGGATGGAAAAGCAAGGATTATAGTTAAGAGGGAAGATTACAAGGATGTTATTAGAAATGATATTATACCAGAGGATTTATAAAAAAAGTGTAGCAATATTTAAATATAAGTGATATAATATTATAGTATTTTTTGCTAAATTAAAATTAATAAAAGTAAAGGGGAGAATACTATGAGAATGGAAGTTAAAAAAAGAAAAAATATTAAAAACCTAATATTTGTATGTATTTTGGTGGTGCTTTCCACTGTATTGTGGGGATGTGGAGGCTCAAATAAGATTTCAAAAGAGGAATTGAAAGCTTTATGTGAGTCGGCAAGAGAAATTGATGAACTTTCTTTTAGTTTTACTTATAAGTCAGAGGACGAGGAAGTGGAACTTGAAATTATAAGAAAGAAAGAGAATTTCAAAATTGAAATGGAAACAACTAATCAGCCTAAGACAGTTTTAATTTTTAAAGACAATACTGTCTATGGGTTAGAAACTGAAAGAAAAACAGCTGTTAAACTAGCTATGGATCCCGAAGAATTTGCAATAGCAGATATATTTGAAGAACTTAATGATATTGATTGGGATACAATTAATTATATTGGGGACGAAAAATATAATGGTTTTAATTGTCATGTTATAGTTGAAGAAGCTGATGGTAATAAGACGAAAGTCTGGCTTGATTCAAAATCAGGATTTCCATTAAAAATTGTATCTGAGGGAAAAGAGTCTGGTTATCTGGAAGTTTCAAAATTTGAAATAGGTTCAGTATCTGATAGTAATTTTGATATACCAGATGATTATCAAATAATTGATTTAGAGAACATGTTTGGTTATTAAGATATGTAAAAATTATTAATTCAAACTTTGTACATGGATTTATTTCTCATGCTTTAGAGGGATAAATCCATGACTTTACCTGTAAATAGTATTTTATAAATAATATTTTGGATACGGATTTTGATAAAAAACAAGTAAATACATAATATAGAGTGAGGATTGATATGAAATCAATAATTAAAATTTTATATCACAGGATTTCTTTAATGGTTGCAGCTATACTAGTACAAATTGCGGTTTTAATAGCTGTATTTTCTGCATTTAGCGATTATTTTATCACATATTATTGGGTTAGTATAGTTATTAGTATTATTGTTGTTGTTGTGATTATAAATAGTAAGAGTAATCCATCATATAAAATAGTATGGATTATTCCGGTTTTGATATTTCCAGTTTTTGGCGCCTTGTTTTATTTACTTCTTGGAGGTAAAAAACTAAGTAAAAAAGAAAGAAATAAAATGGCGGCAAATACACAGAAAATATTAGAAACATTAAAACATCAGGAGGAAAATCTAAAAGAAATTAGAGAACAAAATGAGAGTGCATATGTTATATCAAAATACATTCAAGATTATGGTTTTTATCCACCTTTTAAAAATACTGTAAGTGAATATCTTTCACTGGGAGAAAAGAAATTTGAAAAATTAAAGGAAGAACTTAAAAAGGCAAAACACTATATATTTTTAGAGTACTTTATCATCAATGAAGGTATTATGTGGGATAGCATTTTAGATATCCTTCTTGAAAAAGTCAGGGAAGGAGTAGATGTTAGAATTATATATGATGATTTTGGATGCCTTCTTACATTACCTTATAAGTATAATGAAAAACTTGAGAGAATGGGTATAAAATGCTGTGTTTTCAATCCAATAATGCCTATACTGTCTACAAAAATAAATAACAGAGACCACCGTAAGATAGTGGTTATTGATGGTCATACGGCATTTACTGGTGGCATTAACTTAGCAGATGAATATATAAATGAAATAGAAAAGTATGGACACTGGAAAGATGCTGCCATAATGCTAAAAGGTGAAGCGGTTTTAAATATGACAGTTATGTTTTTGTCACTTTGGGATTATTTAAGGGGAATTGAAGAAGACTATGGAAAGTTTATAAATAACAGGATGTGTATGGAAGTAGAAAAACCTTGTGTTTATTACCAGCCTTTTGCAGACAGCCCTATGGACGATGAGCCTGTTGGAGAAACTGTTTACTTAAATTCCATTAATAGAGCCAAAAAATATATTTATATAACAACCCCATATCTTATTATAAGCAATGAAATGATAAAAGCTCTGACATCTGCAGCAAAAGGTGGAATTGATGTTAGGATAATAACCCCGCATCTAAGTGATAAATGGTATGTTCATGCTGTTACAAAGCTAAATTACGAAATTTTAGTGGAAAGCGGGGTAAAAATTTATGAATATTTACCTGGATTTATTCATTCAAAAAATCTTATAGTAGATGATGAATATGGTGTTATAGGAACAATAAATTTAGATTACAGAAGTTTTTACCTTCACTTTGAGTGTGGTGTCTGGATGTATAGAAGTGCCAGCTTAATGGAAATGAAGAAAGATTTTTTAGAAACTTTAAAAGAATGCAAAGAAATAAAGATGGAAGATATAGAGAATATGAAGTGGTATGAATTATTGATAGGATCTGTTTTAAAACTTTTCGCACCTCTTATGTGATTTTAAGGGATATTTAATTTTAATGCATAATTTTAAATATTTTCAGTATTTAAATTTTAGAATTTGCTGAATAATTATATCCGCTTAGGGCAAGAAGGGTAACTGCAGGTGTATAAAATATCCACAAAAATAAGTTTAATATATTTTTTATATATATATCTTCAGTTATTATTTCAATACCTACTAAAAAGTCGCCTATAAAGAAAAAAATCATTCCAATCATAATGAATAATGCATTCTTTTTTGGAAAGTGGCCAATGTAGTAGTTTGAAATACCAATCCATAAAGATATACCCAGGATTGTTCCATATATAATTATTGAATAAAAAAGAGTGCCCATGCCTAAAGCAGGATAAAAGATGGTGGCAATTAGTATGAAAACTATAGTTATTATCACGATACCTAAAAGTAGAAAGAATTTTTTGTTTTCCTTTACAGAATTAGAAATTCCAGCACTATGCCTCATAATAAGAAAGATTTGGCATAGCCCAAAAAAAACAATGCCTAAAATTGTCTTGTTTAAAGTAAAGGAGATTTCAGCAATTAGAATTGTTAAATATGCTATTTTAAGAAAAGTTGCATCTTTTTTATTAAGACTGTCTTTGCCAATTAAAAATACAATAACTGCACATATAAAAGGTATTATTCTTTTTAAGAAATTTGTGTGTTCATAAGCAAAAGTGCTTTTTAAGAAAAATAAATGATATGTATTCATAAAGATAAAGTATGTTATAAGAAGTAAAATGGAAACTAATCCTATCTTTATAACTGTTTTTTTATTTGTATTCATAAAAAAGTTTCTCCTCTTTACATATAAAATTTCTTGTTTTATTATATATATTTTAAATATTGTAAAATCATGATTATAAATTCTAAATTCAGCATCCATTATAACACGTTTGTAAAAGAATTTTAATACCTAAATCATTTTTTAAGCTAATTTTAACATTTCAAAAAGCTATGTTAACGGCATAAATTTGAATTATATAGATTACGATAATGATTTTACATTCGCAGGCATAACCTGTTTATGACCTGCTCCGGAACATTGTTAATTGAATTAATGAACCCCCTTACAGCTTCACGAATTTGTTTTACAGAAGAGTAGAAGACATTATTAAT
>JAAYTS010000260.1 GCA_012517995.1 Clostridium sp. | reverse complement strand
TACGCAAAGCAGAGGCTTGCGCAGGAAAAACCATCTCAGGCCCTTCAAAGACAGTAAAAGAGTCGATCCGTATTTGCTCCAGGCACTTTCTGCAGTCTCTCAGGTACTTTCTGCTATACTATTCCATTTCATGTCTGAAATATGATATCATTAATCTGAGCTGATCAGACTGATTGGCCAGTTCTTCAGCACCTGTGGCAAGCTCTTCTGCAGAAGCCGCATTCTCCTGTATAATGTTATTGAGCAAATGTATTGCATTATTGACCTGCTCAACACCCGCCTTTTGCTCTGAACTTGCTGCTGCCTCACTTCGCTCAGCCAGCTTTCTGACCTCTGTGGCAACAACGGCAAAGCCTCGTCCTTGTTCTCCTGCTCTGGCTGCTTCAACCGAAGCATTCAGGGCCAGAATGTTGGTCTGGAATGCAATATCATTGATTATTGTAATCCGGTTGTTGATCTCATTAATTGAATCCCAACTCTTTTTGCCGGCTATGGTTAGCGAACTAATCATTGAGCGTACTTTTTCAGACAATTGTTGTGTCTGAAGGGCGTTCATAGTATTCTGAATTATGTTGGATGCACCAGCAAAATACCTGTCGCATCAACCAAAAAGGGATAACCTGTGTCGTAATAGGTTTTCTTTGAAAACAAATCCCTGATTATACTAACATCTTTTTCAGGCACACCTATAAAAAGCATCCCAACCGGTTTGCCATTATGCATTATAGCACGCGAGGCTGCAAGATACCAATCATCCCCAAGCCGGGATCTGTCATAAAAGTCCTCCCCTCTTTCTATTGCTTGAATAACAGGGGAATTCGCCGAAATCAGAGTATTGAGTATCCTCTCTCCATTATCGTCCTTTACAGTTGTCGCAATATTTAAGTAACCCTTGTCTGTTTTCTGAAACAATGATACTTGTATACCTCCCAGGGCTGAAATCCTGTCTGCCATCTCATTGTTGTTATAAAGCTGCTCCCTTCCTAGCTTCCACTGCTTTACATCTACAATGGTATTATCCCCCGTAAAATAATCAATAGCCGTAACCTGCCTGCTATTTCCAAATGTGATCTCCCCAAAACTATAAAGCAGTTCCAAAGTTAAATCAAGTCCGGTTCTCAAACGAACCTGCCTTTCCCTGATCTGCATTTCAATTACCTGATTAAGGCTGTGGGCTTCTTCTGAAAGTAACCTGTCTGAATACCTCTGTAGACTTCCTGTCTGAACCCTGTATAAATAAATCCCCCCGGCAATTAATAGTAGTACCATCGATCCACTGGTAAGCAATCCTATCCGAATTGCGATGCTCAAGTCTTTGAATCTTCTCTTCCTCATAAAATGGCATTATTTGTTTGATGAACTGTGAACAAAATGCCAGTTTTTACAAGAATGGAGCTGAAAAGTTATGAAAAAGGAAGAGATTTTTTGATAAATAACATTCTTTATGTATGATTATTTAATAATCACTCACTTACTAATTAAAGGGATCTTAAGAATATAATTTAACATAATAGACCCCTAAGTCCTATCTATACAATATGACTTAGGGGAGTAGTGGATTGATAGAATGATTAGGTTGTCGAATTTACGACCTTTTTGGTCGAACCACAAATTATCAAACAGGTTTTTCGACTTTTCCTGCAAAGAGTATTGCGCCGGTACTCTTTTCAGATATTACAAATACAAAGGGTCGGTTGACTCTAAATTCTTCGTATTCAGGCATACTGGTTACCCCCATCTCAATTCCTGTAACTGCAGCAGCTTCTGTACCTTTCTCATTAACCTCTAAAAAGGTTTTATGAATCACATTAGAAATCCTAAGCTTTTCATTAGCAATTCCAGGAAAATTAAAACCATCCAAAAAGGCCTGCTTTATTCCAAGCTCTTGCAACTGCCTATCTAGACTATACCCTGCCTCTATTTTAATTCTGGGCAGTTCAACGGCTACCTGTCTGGATGTTAGTTTGGTATTGATATTGCTCCATACCTTACTCATATTATTAACCAATGCATCAACTGACTTTCCTTTACCAGGCAGTATTACAGTCATGCTGAAGGTTTCGTCACCGTAGGGCAGGTTAACTGCAGAATAATCCTTTTCAAAAACTGAAAGGTAAGGTCCCATATCCTTCATCATCTTCACCCGCATTTCACCTGAAGATGCAAAAAATGGGGCATCCGTAGTCAGGTTCTCATTGAAGGGGTTAGTCCATTCTCCTTTAAAATACACAGCATTGATAAGGTACATAACGGCCTCCTCAGGAATACTATTAATAATGCTGCTTATCTTACCTTTGGTCGCGTCATTTACCCAGGCATTCATTACTTCCTTAGCAGCTTCCTCCTGTCTGAAATCCAGTTTATCTATCTCAGCATCATAGTAATGCTTAACAAGTTGCAGAAAGCTGTCATATACATCGAAGTCCTTGTGATACCACACTGAGTTGGGGATATCCAGCTGTACATTTGGATCCGCATACATAAGG
>JAAYTS010000107.1 GCA_012517995.1 Clostridium sp. | reverse complement strand
ACAAAATTCAAATAATTTTTTTCTTTATCCACATTAATAATTGAAAGCAGTACATAACCATCATCACTATCATCACCGTTTGTGTACTCTTTTCTGTATACCTTATAATATAATGCATTTGCCACTGAATCCCAGCTAATATTAATCTGGGTATCAGAGTTTAGGGCAGCAGGCTTTGCCCTTAAGCCCAAAGAACCATGGACATTAGATACAGCAAAAATACATATAAATAAAATAATTACAGGAAATATTCTTTTCTTCATAAGTACCCTCCATAATAAAGACCTCTATTCTTTTATCGTTATATTCGGGGAAAAAAATAATAACTATTGATTTTTTTATTTTCACATGTTAAAATATCTATGTTTATTTAACAAGAAGCAATAAAGTTATGCGCCCGTGGCCAAGTGGATAAGGCACAGGTTTCCTAAACCTGCATTCGGACGTTCGAATCGTCTCGGGCGTACCAGAGCCTCCTTATTACAAGGAGGTTTTTGTTTTTTTATCCCCCTTGAAAGCTGTCCAAATACCCTTTTGTGGAGAAATAATAAAGGCAAAAAGAAACATGATGCCGGAAACGGTTGCCATAGAGCCGGAAATTGAAAGGTCAAAAAAGTGCGCGGCCCGATAACCCAAAACACCTGATAATATTCCCAGGACAGCACTTAAAGGTATCATGAATTTTAATTTATCTGTTAAAAGATACGCAGTTAGGGGTGGTACAACCATAAGAGCCACTACAAGTATTGAGCCCACCGTATCAAATGCGCCGATGGCAGTTATGGAAACAACTGACATAAGTCCATAGTGGAGGATATTAGGGCTAATTCCCAATACAAAAGCAAGGGACGGGTCAAAGGTGGCTATTTTTAATTCTTTATAAAACAGGGAAATAAACACAATATTAAAAAAAAGTATTGTTGACATGATGTATAGAGATTTTGGTCCTAAGTCAATGTCGCCTATATAAAATCTTCTAAAGGGGGCAAAGGCAATTTCACCTAATAAAACTGCATCTGTGTCAAGATGTACATTTCGTGCATACTTTGAAATGATAATAACACCAATACTAAAAAGTGAAGTAAAAACAAGACCTGTGGCGGAATCTTCAGAAACCAGTTTTGTATTTTTCAACATTTCAACTAAAAAGACCGTGGCCAATCCTGTGAGGGTGGCTGATACTATAAGTAGGGGGGAATGGATATCCCTTGTATACAAAAAGGCAATTGCAATGCCTGCTAAAATAGAATGGCTTATGGCATCACTCATCATTGCCATTTTCCTAAGTACTAAAAAGGTGCCTGCCAATGTGCAGGCAAGACTTGTAACAACAGCTATTAATTGAATTTCAAACTGAGGACTAATCATATAAATCACCTTCTAACTCTACCTTCTGATTGTAATTTTTAAATTATTTTTAAAAGCCAGATTATTTTTGTAATTAGAAATAAGTCTGCTTATTATACCCCTTTTAGGTGCAAAGAAAAGGGAAAATGCAAACAGTGCAAAACCAACAAGGACAATTACCGGACCTGTGGGCATATTGGAAATTTTACTGCTTATTAATGTCCCTGTTATACCTGATACTGCCCCTAAAAAGCCTGATAGTACAACCATTATTTCCAGCCGATCAGTCCACTGCCTGCTGGCAGAGGCAGGTGCAATGAGCATGGCACTCATCAGCACAACCCCCACTGTTTGAAGTCCTGTAACTATTGTCACAACTATAAGACATGTGAGGAGAATGTCTATTTTTTTTATAGGAAGACCAATAGCCTCTCCAAACTCGGGGTTAAATACAGTAAGTTTAAATTCCTTCCAAAAAACAAAAGTTATAATAAGGGCTATGCCACTTAAAATGCCCATTGTAATAATGTCCTCTTTAAGGAGTGTTGCAGCCTGACCAAATAAAAATTTATTAAGTCCTGCTTGCCTTGAGTCAGGAAATTTTTGTACAACACTTAACATTACCAGTCCAAATCCAAAGAAAACAGATAATATAATTCCAAGAGCTCCATCGTACTTTATTTTAGTAGACCGAACGATGGACATCATGCATATGGAGGAAATCCAGCCGGAAATTAAAGCACCTGATAAAAGCACAATTGGGGTGGAACTTTTAGTAATTAAAAATGCAATAGCTATACCAGGAAGAGCAGAATGTGAAATGGCATCACCTAATAGGCTTTGTTTTCTTAAAAGTGCAAATGATCCTAAAATGCCAGAGGTGAGTCCTAATATTCCCGAACCTAGTAAAACAGTTTTTAATGTATGATCTTGAAATATTGAAAATAAGTATTCAATCATATTTTTTCTCCCCTTAAAACAGAGCTTTTATAAAGACTCCTATCTTTTTTTACTACAAAACTTTGGTAAGGTGCTTGGGGAGAACTGTAAGTTTTAGTTAGGTTTTCTCCTGTAAATACTTCTTTGCAGGGGCCTATTGCAATACACTTTACATTTAACAGCATAATCCAGTCAAAATATTCAAGAACCGTTTCTAAATTATGATGAACTGCTATAATTGTTTTTCCTTTATTTTTTAGCTCTTTAATAAGATTTATTATTGCTTTTTCAGTGAGTGCATCTACACCTTGAAATGGTTCATCCATTAGGTAAAGATCTGCATCTTGCACTAAAGCTCTTGCTAAAAAAGTACGTTGTTGCTGTCCTCCTGATAATTTGCTTATTTGTCTGTCCCAATACTCTTTCATACCGAGTTTTCCTAATGCATCTAAAGCAAGTTGTTTTTCTTTTTTTCCAGGTCTTTTAATCCAACCTATATTGCCATAAAGTCCCATCATAACCACATCAAGTACTGTTGTGGGAAAATCCCAATCCACACTTTCTTTTTGGGGGACATATGCGACTTTTTTGCGTATACTTTTATAGGGTTTTCCGTATATTTTTGTACTTCCAGCTACAGGTTTTACAAGACCTAGTATAGATTTTATAAATGTACTTTTACCAGCACCATTAGGTCCTATAATTCCCATTATAACTCCTTCAGGCACATCTGCATTTATATCCCATAATACAGGGGTATTGTTGTAAGCTGTTGTCAATGAATTTACTTCTAATGCTTTTTTACACATAATTGCTACCTCTTTTACCATATTTATATTTTTTGTATATACTTATTTTAGAGCATCTACAATGGTATCAACATTGTGTTTTACCATTCCTATATATGTTCCCTCTGCTTCATCAGGGTCTCCCAGGGAATCTGAAAAGAGTTTGCCTCCTATTTTCACATTGAATCCTCTTGATAAAACAGCTTCTTGCAGCGCTTCAATGTGCCGAGTTTGAACTGATGTTTCAATAAATATTGCAGAAACTTTATGTTGGGTTATAAACTCTGCTAAGTTTTTTACATCTAAAATACCTGCTTCTGTTTCGGTGCTAATTCCTTGAAGACCAAGAACTGTAAAACCATATGCGTTGCCAAAGTAAGCAAAGGCATCATGAGCTGTTATTAAAATTCTTTGATTTTGTGGGACTTCCAAAAGTCTGCTATTTATATATTCCTGTAAGTAATCAAGCTCTTTTAAATAGAGACTGGCATTTTTAGCATAAACCTCTCCATTTAAAGGGTCTAAAGCTATAAGTTTCTCTTTAACAAATTCCACCACTTCTTTCCACAGCTGGACATCAGACCATATATGTGGATCAAAATTTTTTCCATAGCTTTCTTCTGCAGTAAGTAGTTTTGAGGTGCTTATAGCATCAGTAACTGCATATGTTGGGATATTTAGTTTGGACATTTCCTCAAACAAATCAGACATTTTGCCTTCTAAATGAAGTCCATTATAAAAAATTACATTTGCCTCCTGGAGTTTTTTTACATCTCTTTCGGTGGCTTGGTAAAGGTGTGGGTCTACACCGGATCCCATTAAGCCATCCACTTTTAAAACATCTTTCCCTAAAATGTTAACTAAATCTGTAATCATTGTTGTAGTTGTTACAACTTTTAAATTTCCATTGTGCTGGGAAGAATTATATTTATTTGTATTGGTAGAATAAATATACCAGAAAAAAGCTCCTATAATTAAAATGAAAGCTAAAATAATACATAATATAGCATTTTTCATTTGTCCATCCCCCTTTTGAAAATCTAGAAGTACATTAGTTATATAAATGGGTTTTAAGTAACAAATTTTTAGTCTATTATATGCATTCCATATAGTGGGGGTTACTTTTAAACATTTTGCATAAGTAAACTTTTTATTGAAAACATAATGCATGTATAGTATAATTACAAGGCAGGTCTTAAAGGAGATTATATTAACGGAGGTGGTAGAAATGGATCCTGGGCCCAATCATAGGGATGATATTTTTAAAGCATCATGGCAAAAAGGAACGTTCTACCACTTTTATTTATATATAAGTGTTAACCTTCCTTAATGCATTTGTTCATGGTATTTTCAATTTAAAGTATAATACTGCTGTTTATTAATTCCAGTTAAGTTATTATATTAACATTTTATTAATGTGCCATACTCTATATATAATGACTTTGAGTATTATATTAGTATGGTATTATGTCTATTATTGTTATTAATTTTAGTTTTTTGAAAGTTAGAGAGGTGTTTTATATGGATTTTGAAAGAGAAAAAAAGTTAATAAGTGAAAAAAAATACTCTGTCTTAAAAGAAGATTTGATAAATACACCACCTATTGATATAGCAGATTTTTTAGATAGTTTAGAGGAAAAAGAGTCTCTTATTATATTCAGACTCTTACCAAAAGAGATGGCGGCAGATGTATTTTCCCATATTTCTGCAGAAAGGCAGGCAGTTTTATTTAATTTAGTTAATGAATTAGAGCTTAAAAACATTTTAAATGATTTGTTTTTTGACGATAAAGTTGACCTTTTAGAAGAAATGCCTGCAAATGTTGTAAAAAAAATACTTAAAAACACAAGTGAAATGGAACGTAGATTAATAAATCAATTTTTGATGTATCCGGATTATTCTGCAGGAAGTTTGATGACAATTGAATTTGTGGATTTAAAGAAAGAGATGACTGTAAAGGAAGCCCTTGAAAGGGTCAGGAAAAATGCACCTGACAAAGAAACCATTTACACTTGCTATGTTACAGATGCACAAAGGCGTTTAGAAGGCACTATTTCTTTAAAGGATTTGGTTTTAGCTGATGGGGAAGTTAAAGTAGGAGATATAATGAAGAAAAAGCCTATGTGTGTCAATACCCATGAAGATCAGGAAAACATAGCAGATATGTTTAAGAGGTATGATTTACTTGCACTGCCGGTAGTTGACAATGAACACAGGCTTGTAGGTATAATTACAGTTGACGACATAGTGGATGTAATTGAAGAAGAAGCTACAGAGGATATTTATAAGCTGGGTGCGGTGGAACCCACAGACGAAGAATATATAACTGCAGGAATATTCAAGCTTGCACGTAAAAGAATAGTATGGCTTATATTTCTAATGATTTCAGCAACACTCACTGAATTTATAATAGTGAGCTTTGACGACAAATTAAAACTATTTGGTCTTTCTGCCTTTATACCTTTACTTATGGATACAGGAGGAAATGCAGGAGCACAGGCATCTACCGTAGTAATAAGAAGCATTGTTTTAGGTGAAGTGAATTTTAAGGATTTACTTACGGTAATATGGAAAGAAATCCGTATAGGTGTTACCGTGGGTCCTATACTTGCTGTTTTGAATTTTACAAGAATATATTTTATATCAGGAAGGTCTTTTGGAGTAGCTTTAACCGTCACTCTTACACTTATGGCAACTATTCTTGTGGCTAAAATGCTAGGTGGCATGTTGCCCCTTTTTGCAAAAAAATTAAAGCTTGACCCTGCAATAATGGCAAGTCCCCTTATAACAACTATGGTGGACTCAATAGCCCTTATTATATTCTTCACAATTGCATCGGTACTCTTGGTTTCTTAAAAACATGTGGAGGGATAATATACCTTATGTATGAAAAGGCAACACAACACTGGTTTATGAATGAGGCACTAAAGGAAGCTAAAAAGGCTTACGACAAAGGCGAATGTCCCATAGGTGCTGTTATAGTAAAGGATGGTGTAATAGTATCTAGGGGGCATAATGAAAAGGAGTTAAAAAAAGACCCTACAGCCCATGCTGAGATATCTGCAATAAAAAAAGCTTGTAAAAACCTTAATGCATGGAGGCTTAATGACTGTGATATGTATGTAACATTAGAGCCATGCCCAATGTGTGCAGGTGCAATAATACAGTCAAGGATTGGGAGGCTCTTTATTGGTACTCTTGATTTTAAATCAGGAGCGGCAGGCTCAGTTGTGGATTTATTAAAAGTTCCTGAGTTTAATCACAAAGTTGAAGTAACATACGGAATTTTAAGTGAAGAATGTTCAAACATCCTTAAGAATTTCTTTAAAAAACTACGAAAATAATAAAAAGGTTTACATAAAACTCAAACACTTGATTTTCTTTTCTATAATATGTATAATAATATTATGGTCTATAAATATTCTAACCTTTTAAAAATTCTTAAAATATTTTCAAATATTTCTAACGCAAATAGCAAAAAACTTATATTCTAAGACTGATTCAAATCAAGGAGCAAAGAAAACTATATAATAAGGATTGATTCAAATGAGATTTATAAAAAGAAATGAAGGCGCAATATCAATTTTTTTATGCATAGTTTTGCTGGCTATACTTGTATTAGCAGGTGTGTTAGTAGATGGTACAAGACTTAATTTTTCTCAAACTCAAGTTGAAAGTGCATTGGACAGTTCTTCAAAATCTGCCCTTGCCAATTATAACTATATGTTGAAGGAACTCTATGGACTTATGGCTCTGTCTGATAATGACCCTGAAGTGTTAAGAGACGGGATTTTATACTATTTTGAAAGAAACTTAATGGTAAAAGGCATTGAAGATGAAGAAGAAGTTTCTTTCCTAAACTTTTTTGGATTTAATGGAAGTGAAAAAATACCACCTTTAGATTTATATGATTACATGGTGGAAGATTTAACAGTCCAGCCTCTGTATAATTTATCAGAACCAGAAGTATTAAGAGCTCAAATATTAGAGTACATGAAATATAGAGGACCAAAGGCATTGGCCACAGGTCTTATGGATAAGTTTATGATTTTTGGTGGCTTCAAAAAACAGGCAGATATTTTAGAAAAGAAAATAGATGTTGATGAAGATCTTACAGATATAAAAAAACATCAAATAAAAGCTTCTGATAATATGATGACTGTAAATAGTTTTGGAAAGGATTTAGATGTTTCCTCTAAGTATGAAGAGGTGGCAGAATATATTGTAGATGCAATGAGTTTAGAGAAAGACTGCATACAGCTGGAAGAAGAAATTGAAGCTTTAGGTGATGAACTTAAAGATGTCACTGATGAGATTGAAAAAAGTAATATTGAAATGAGAAAAATAGAAAATGATATAATGAAAAGGATGCTTGAGGCATTTGCGGAAGATAAAACGCCTCCGGATACATCAGCAGAAGAAGAGAAAATACGTCAACTTGGGGAAAGAATAAATGAACTTCAGGCTGGTATTGAAGATAAAATAAAAGAAAAGGAAGAAAAGGAAAGTGAACTAAGCACTAAAAAAGAAGAGTTAGATAGTAAAAGAAGCAAGATAAGTCAAGTAAATAATGAAATACTAAGCAATCTAAAAAAATTTATAGATGCAGCAAAAGATACTGCATCTTCCCTTGAGACTGTAAGAGATAAGTCCATAAGTACAGTTAATAAAATTGATAATATAAATACAGAACTTGAAGGAGAGGTAAATGAATTTTCCGACTTTACAAGAATGGATTTAGGAAGTAAAAAAGAAACAATATCTACAGAGGATATAAATCCAAAAATAAATGAAGTAAAGCATAATTTATCCATATTAGAAAGCATTAAAAACAATATAGAAGAAAGCAAGATAGATAAGCTTACATTAAAAGAGTTTTCTGATAAGGTACCTAGCTTAGATGAAGTAAAGAAAAAGATAAATACAGAGTATGTAAAAAATCAAATGAGGAATTACAAAGGTATAGAAAATGGCAATGCCATTGACTATTATGTGGATAAAGGTGCTATTTCTGACAAAGCAGAAGAAGATGAAGAAGACCCCAGGGATTTTTTCAATGAATTTATCAAAAGTGGCGGTTCTGAATTAGAAGAGGATGAAAATAAAATAGAAGAGAACTTAAAGGAAATTCCTAAAGATGCCCCGTCTAAAGAGGGTTACAAACCTACTGAAATTGAATTGATAGAAAATGATGAAAAAATCATTGAAGGAATACTAAAAATAATGGAAGAAATGGAATACACCAATAGTGAGTACAGCAGTGGGATGCTATATGGTGGTGGCAAAGGATTAGAAGCTTTTGATGCAGGGAGTATGTCTTTTTCTAAGTCTGGTCCAGTAAAAAAAGCCCTTTCCTTATTTTCTAAAATGGCAGAACTGTTTGTAGATGGAGTATCAAAGGTTAGAGATGATATGTACATAAACGAATATATAATGGGAAATTTCATGAACTACACCACAAATCCAGAAAAGGACTATGATTTACGTGGGAAGCTGATGAAAGAAAGGCCGGTTTTCTTTGATGCCAATAATGCTGATGTGGAATATATATTAATAGGTTCAGAGGAAGAGTCTCTAAACATTTTAGGAGTCAAGGCCCAGATAAATTTGATAAGGTTTGCACTAAACGCGATAGCCATATATACAGACCCTCAAAAGGTAAATGCAGCATTAAAAACAGCAACTGCTGTAGCAGGGTGGAGTGCAATAGGAGTTCCCATTGTACATACGCTGATTATGATGGGTTGGGCAATGGCAGAGTCCATGTTTGATGTACATTTATTGATGAAAGGAGAAAGTGTACCTATATTTAAAACCCGGAACACCTGGATAACCGACCCTAAAAATATGGGAACTAAAATTAGAGAGATTTTCGAAAAAGAGGCAAAAAAGAGAGCGAAAGAAGTAGCAGGATATGCAATTGACTACACAGAAGGTATTGTAACTGGTTATGCAGGAGATGCAGCGGATATTTTAGAAGATTACATTCTTACAAAGGTAAATGCCCTTGTGGATAAGGCGTTTATGCATATAGAAAATCCAATAAGGGAAGGCATGCATTCAGCAGAAAACATTTTTAAAGATTTAGAACAGAGTATTAATGTAAAAATAGAAGGAGAAGTAGGGGAGATTATAAATAGCATTGGAAGTAAGGTTGAGAGTTTACTAAATGACTATATGAATACTTTTAAAAATAGCACTTTAGGAGATTTTAAACTAAATAAAGATGCAATAATGGGAATTGATTATACGGAACTTTTAGAGAGTTGTGAAGAATTCCAAATGTTTAAAGGAATGAATGTGGAAGATGGAATTAAAGAGTTAAAAATGATGATTTCAAAAGGTGAAAGCATCGGAAGCTATACAGTTGAAAAGACAAGTCTCATGGTTAACAGTTTAATTTTTAACACTTTAGAAAGTACAAAAGAAAAAATAAAAGGAGAAATAGAAAGTAAAATAAAAAGCAGCTTAGATAAATTAAAAGTAGAATTTAATAAAGTTATTTCAAATGCTGCAAAGGAAGGAAAAGAAAAAGTAAGTGGAATTATAGATTCCATAGGAAATAGTAGTGGCACTGCAGGAAGTAAAGCTGGAGGTGTAAGTTTAGCTAAGGGAAAAATGGAGACAAACCTAAAGGCTTCTTTAGTGTCAATGAATTATACTGACTATTTAAGATTACTTTTGCTTTTTGAAAGTGGCGAAAAGAAAATAAAAAGAATTGCAGATTTAATTGAGATGAATATAAGAAAGGAAACAGGAGATGTTAGCTTTAGCATGTCCAATTGCAGTACATACATGAGGGTAGAGGCCACCGTTTCAATAAAATATCTCTTTATGACACAGCCATTTATGCCTAAAAAGTATAGAAGAAATAAAGAAAGCAGGATAGAGTTTACCATTCCTTTGTATAAGGGTTATTAGTAGGGGATTCATTGTAAAATTAAATTATATAAATGTATTTATATTTGTGGTTGTATTATCATATTTAACAATATTGCTGTCTGCCAATACCTTTATAAAATCCGAAGGATACTTTTTAAACAAATTCACTATGTACCCGTAGTACAATTCCGCCGCAGCACTGTCAGCCTCCAAATCAGATTCCACCATTATCCTGATTTTACTCTGTACATCTATGCTTTCCCAATCATTAACAAACCATTCCATAAGGTCTCTTGAATCTTTTCTGAATTCATAAATGTCATTTTCAAATCTCTCAATACTAAGACCACCCTCAATTTCATATTTTTAGTATATTACTTAAAAAAACAAAGTCAAAACTGTTAATGTCATACACGGGACTTTAATACAACCTGAAAAAGGAGAATATTCACATTATAGGCCTGATAAAGGCCGGAAGCACACAAGCCTGCACTTTATATATAGGTATTGCATTTTAACATGTGTTCATGTTAGAATGTTTTAAGTAAGTGGAGAGATGGCTGAGCTGGTCGAAGGCACTTGACTCGAAATCAAGAGAACGTTTATAGCGTTCCGTGGGTTCGAATCCCACTCTCTCCGCCAAAGATTATTTTAAGTCACCGATAGATTTAAAATTTAGCCATTTATATTTAATAAAATAATATATAAATAAAATGATATATAAATAAAATGATATATAAAAAGATAAGGAGATTTTTTTTATGAATAATAATCAGGTGGTTGCTAAAGTAGGAGATAGGGAAATTACAAGAAGAGAAGTGGAAGAAGTTTTAAGGCATGTTGACCGTAAGGTTGCCGCTCAATTTGCTGGTCCTGATGGGATGAAGAAACTGGTAACTCAAATGGCGCAGCAGGAACTTTTTTATTTAGATGCAAAGGAAAAAGGATTAGATAAAGATGATGCCTTTATTAAAGAATTTGAAAAGACAAAGGAAGCTATGCTTAGAAAATATGCTATAGATAAATTTTTAAATGCAATAGTAGTTAGTGAAGATGAGATGCAAAAATTTTATGAGCAAAACAAACAAGGTTATATTCAGCCAGAGACTGTTAAAGCCAGTCACATTCTTGTTAAAGATGAGGAAACTGCAAATGAAATTATTTCCCAATTAGAAAATGGTATGAATTTTGAAGATGCTGCAAAAAAACATTCTCTGTGTCCATCAAAAGAAAGAGGTGGGGACTTAGGGTTTTTTGCAAGGGGAAGAATGGTTCCGGAATTTGAAGAAGTTGCTTTTGCTTTAGAAAAAGATGAAGTTACTAAAAAGCCTGTAAAAACCCAATTTGGATACCACATTATAAAAAGAACAGGCAGAAGAGAAGCAATGCAGTTATCCTTTGCAGAAGCTAAAGACATGGTAAAAAAACAATTGATTTTAAGAAAACAGGAAGAGATATATTTTGGTAAAGTGGAAGAGTTACAAAATAAATACAAAATTCAAATGTTTATATAACTATTAAAGTATTATATAAAGTATTATAAACCCCTGCCTCATTTTTATAGGCGGGGGTTTTATTAAGAAATAAGAGCGGAATTTAATATTATTAATACTGAAATGATACAAAAAATCCATTCTATTATGCTTCCTGTTTTAAAAGTTAAAGGGAAAGAATACTTTTTCTTAACAGGAAATAAAAGATCAACTCCTCTTTGAGTACACATATCGCCTAGTACATGACTTAACATGCCAACAGAAAAACTTAAAGAATAGTCAAATATGCCATAAAATCTAAAAGTATATCTTAATATAATAAAGGCTAAAATTACAGCTATAATGGAGTGAGAATAGCCTCTGTGGGTTGATAACTGTAATGACAATAAGTAAAGACCTAGTAACACTAAGGGTATATGCCAAAAGAAAAAGCCTGTTATTATCAATGCGGATGAAATTAATATTACCACAGCTTTTTTTATAGCATTAAAAATTTTTGATGAAATATTATTAAGATTAAGTCCTCCTAGAATCACCAACAAAACAAATAAATATATATATTCACTGTTTCTTAGAAAAAGTGCCCCAACAATCATAAACAGTGCAAATACGAAGTTTACTGCTGCCTTTATGTATTTTAGTTTTATTGGGCTAAATGCACTGGATATTGTTGATTTGCCAGTGTCTATATCGCATATAAGAGAACCTGTAAAGGCAAAAGCATATGGAAGTAATTTTTCAGTTGCTGCAGCATTTTCAGCAAGGGGCAAAAAGCTCACCGCTGCAAGACCTATTAGGGCATGAGTATGTCCTTTCATTTTTTCTCCTTAGTAAAAATTTTATATAGCTGATTTTTTTATCTTAATTTATAACATAAGTATAATTAATATTATAATATGATTAAAATATTTTGAAAAGTGCTATACAACCTGCAAAGGAAGTTAATAGGAAAAAAATAAGTTTTTGCAAATTTATTGACATGAAATTTTAAAAAACCTATACTTAAATTAGATTAATTAGATTTGGCAGCTCTTGTATTTGTATAATTCAAATCAATAAATATTGAATTTTTAAAATACGCATAGAATATCTATGTGAATAATTCTAAGGTGGAATGTTATGATAAAAAAAGTTTTAGTATATTGTCTATTATTATTAATAATTTTGAATATCCCATTTTCAGTTAAAGTAGAGGCATCTGATATTGCCAATCTTGGCTTTGTGGAAACTGATATAATTTTGTTTCCTGACGGGGATGCTCTTGTTTCTTATACCATACGGTATAATTTAGTAAAAGATAAAACTAAGCTGGCATTTACCATGGGAGGGTTTGATAAGATAACACCTGTTTTTGATTTTGAAAATGCATGGGTGATAACTGATGACAATACTTCTTATGGCATTGATATAGTGGACTTAGGTGGTGGAGATTACGACATTATAAACGCGGATGAAAAAAGGCTTGGTGGAGAATATCTAACATATAAGTTTAGGTTTACGACAAATATGGCTAGAGCAGGGTATTTAGCTAAAACCACTTCCCATGAGGGTCATGATTTAGTGGTATTTAATTGGGCACCTAGTGAATGGGATGAGAGTATGGACCATTATACCGTCAGAATAAATTATCCATTACAGTTTTCACACCAATCTGCCACAAGGGAAGAAGTGGAGGAATTTTTGCTTAAATACCATTTTGCAACAGAGGAGTGGATGAATAAAGAGTACCTTATAGACTACAAAGTAGAAATGATAGACGGGACTTTTTGGGTACAGGTACAGCTTCATAAAGATAATGTCCCCAAAAATTATTCTTTCAAAATCCAACAGTACATCTCAGAGGAGATTTTTGCGGGTATCGGTGATATATCAAGTGATTCTAAGGAGACAATTCCAGACAGAAGGGAAGTTGCCAAAAAGAACAAAACTTCTGCTAGAATTGGTCTGTTATTTGCCATAGGTATTTTGTTTGGAGGTACTGCTATAGCGGCAGGCAAAAAACACCGCTCAATAGTGAAAGCCAAGGCTACTTTAGATGAGATTCTATGGGCAAGGGATGACTGGGAGCCCCCAAAGCTGGAAATAGCTTCATTTCGCAAGGATGGTTCTATTGCTGACCAGCTAAATGCTGTAGAAGTTGCCTTTTTAACTGGTGTTCCCTACAAAAAAATTCTGTCAGCAATGTTATCAAAGCTTATAAAATTAGGATTTGTTGAAGAGATCTCTAAAAATCCTCTGGTAGTGGGCAGAATAGAACATTTAGATACATCTTCTCTTAATGAGTATGAACTTATGATGTATGAAGCTGCAAGAGGTGGAGAGTTTAGTGAAAAGGAAATAGAGGAAATACTGCAAAAATTAGTGGATAATGTTAAAGAAAAAACATGGGACTGTGATGTAGAAGCTACACGCAAGTTTTACAAAGATAAAATTGAAGAGGCTAAAAAAAGCACAGAGTCAGAAAAAAGCACAGGGGCAGAAGAAAGCAGAAGATATGGCAGAGGATATTATGGCAGTACGCCTTATTGGTACTACTATTATGGCGGGTATGGTATCCATCCTCACAGCGGTATTTTTGATGACTATGATCAATCCATACCAGTAAACCCAAATAATACCTCATTTGGTTCAATCATAGATTCAAAGACAGGTATATTTGCATGCCATTCTGCATGTCATGATGCATGCCACTCTGCCTGCCATTCGGCGTGTCACTCTGCCTGTCACTCGGCATGCCACTCAGCATGTCATTCTGCCTGTCATTCCGCTTGCGTAAGTGGAGGTGCTAGATGAAGAAACATAAGTTAGCCTGGGTGGATGGATTTTTTAAAAGAATAAAGCCATATGTTTATATGCGTCTTAGTGATAATGTTTTAATCAGAATGCCAAATGAAGCCTTCAAGCTCAATACAACTGGTGCAAGGATTATTGCACATATTTTAGATGGGGGTTCAGTTTTGGACTTTATAAAAGTCAGAGCTGATTTCCCAGAGATTGAAAACCAATTAGAGAGGTTTTTTGTGGACTTTTTGAGGGTGTGGAATGATGAAATCTGTGAAAATTATAGCACCGACGCAGTAAGAAGGGTTGAATTTAACCTTGGGTATATAAAATTGCCTGTTTTGTCAGAAGTGGCACTTACCTATAGCTGCAATATAAAATGCCGCTTTTGCTACGCAAGCTGTACACAGAGTAAAAAGACTTCCCTTGACATAGAAGGGTTTAAAAAAGTTTTGGATATTATCCGTTATGAAGCAGAAGTGCCAAGTGTGTCCTTTACAGGGGGAGAGCCCCTTTTAAATAAGGATCTTCCCAAACTTATAAAGTATGCTTCTAAGAAAAATAAAATGAGGGTTAACCTTATTACCAACGGAACACTAATTACCCCACGGAAGGCTAAGGAACTTGCACGTATGGGACTTTCCTCTGCTCAGGTAAGCATTGAGTCTGCAAATTCTTTAGAACATGATAAAATTACTGGGGTATCTGGTGCCCATGAAAGGTCTGTTGCAGGGCTTAAAGCTCTTAAAGAAGCAGGTATAATTGTACACCCTCATATGACCATTTCCAGTTTAAATAAGGACAGCTTAATGAAATATCCTTACTTTTGCAAAGAAATTGGAGCAGACAGGTTTTCTGCTAATATAGTAATTCCAGCAGGTCGGGGAAGTGATGAGGAACTTAAAATAAGTTACAGTCAGATAGGCGGGCTGGTAACAGCTTTAATGAAAGAGGCAGAAAAAGCAGGTGTTAAATTTATGTGGTACTCCCCAACTCCTATATGTCTTTTTAACCCTTTGACGGCAGGACTTGGAAATAAAGGCTGCAGTGCCTGTGAGGGATTATTGTCAGTTGACCCTGTGGGAAATGTACTGCCCTGTTCAAGCTGGCCAGAACCTGTGGGAAATCTTCTTGAGGAAGGTTTTAAATCTGTATGGTTTAAGAAAAAGTCTAAATGGATACGGGCAAAAGAAGCTGCCCCTAAAGAGTGTAAAAGCTGCAAGTATTTTGTCCCATGCCAGGGAGCCTGCCCCCTTTATTTTAAAGTACATGGGTGCGGGGAACTTCATAATGCATGGAAGTCTTTAGGCTTATCCAGAGAAAGGAGTACGGTATGAGTAATTGGACTAATTTGTTGGGTTTTCCTTCTTCCAAAGAACAAGACAGTGTAGATTTTTATTTATTTAAAAACATTCCTTACACCACCAGAATAGTCATGTATTTTCTGCTTATGGCAGTTGGGTTTGCAATTCAAATTATAAGTATCAAACCTTTGCCTGGAGTTGTTTTTCTAATATTTGCTACTTTGCTAAATATAATTAAGGGTTGTGATGGTCGGGTTAACATTCGGAATTTTGGTGTATCTAAAGACTGGACAACAGTGGATATGGACAGGATTATCCAAGTGCAAAAATTGGATAAAAGAATAACAAAATGGAAAAGTGACTTTTTAGATATTACCAATGGAAAAGGGATACTTGGTTTTATGCTTACAGGCGTAGTAATAGTGGTTTTATCCATATTTTTAAATTTGTTTTTTAGAAATTTTCAAATAGTAAAAATATTTTTAATTGATGTGGTAATTCTCCTGTTGCCTTTATGGTTTAACGGGACTAAGGATGCATTTAGACAGAATGAACTTAACTTAAAAATACCCATTGTTAAAAAAATGGAGGAGTATTTTCAAAGTATAAAAAGAGAAGGAGAGAACTACAAACCTGCATTAATGCTTCTTAAGGGCAAATGGGGCAAATCTATTCCTGTTGATACACGTTTTACCGTTTCTTTTGACGGAATGCCTTCTGATTTTTATGGAATTCAAGCACAAATCAACCTTAATAATGTTGGTGCAGCAGCCTATCCTTATTTTTACTGTGTCATTCCTGCTAAGGTAGGCTATGGATTGAAAGATTATCTTAACAAAATACCTAAAACTAAAAATATTATTGTGGAATTTCAAGTTGACCAACAGGCGGAGGTAATTGTTGTCCGTCAAAACCCGAATATAGGTGCAACAGGTTATCATACCAAAATAAATGACTGCAAAAATATTTTCCAAGTTACCTTAGAAGCTGCAAGAATGATTCTTAAATAGGGTAAATAATTTAATCAAAACAAAAAAAAGACGGGTATTTTTCCCGCCTTTTTTAAAATATTTTGCAATTTATTTTTTATCAAAAACATATTCTTCGCCAAATTCTTCAAATATTAAGCCCACAACACTGCCGTCCTCATCTTTTACAAATTCAATTACAGAATCGTATTCTTCGTAGAAAAATTCCGTTTCTGACATAGGGAATATCTCTAAATATAGATGATCCGTCATTTGAGCAAAAATCCTGTTATCTTCAGTTGAAATGGTTAATACAGGACCGGACTCAAATTCATATTCTCCTGCATACTCTTTATAAATTTCAGGGTCCACTTCTGCAATTTTCTTTTCTTTTGATCTAATATCAGTTTTTACTGTATCTATAACTATATTTCCTTGCTTAAATTGAAGACCTGTTATTTTGCCAGAATCATCTTTTATAAAAGTAATATAAGCTTCTATCACTTTATAGAAAAACTCTGTTTCTGACATAGGAAATATTTCTGCTTTTTCCTGTCCCGGAAGTTGGGCATATAGTTTATTATCAATTTCTATAATGGCAATGTTGGCACCTGAAATGTGTTCATAAAGACCAGTATATTTTTTTAGTGCTTCTGAATCTAGTTTTATTTCGGTAATTTTAGATGGCAGCTGATAATGTTTTTTATTTAAAATTCTAAATAAAGCTTCAGCTACTGCATCATAATTATAGTTATCCTTATTTATTGCTGCTATAACGGTATAATTTTCATCTACATATCTTGACATATAACAAGTAAATCCGTTTATCATTCCAGGATGATATATTAGATCTCCAAAATCTTCAGATTTAAAAATAAACCATCCTAGACCAAAACCTCCTGGGAAGAAATCATCTTTTACATAAACGTCAAAAATCATGTCAAGTGTTTCTGATTTAACAAGTTTCTCAGTTTTAAGAGCCATGTCCCACTTAAACAAATCTTCTACAGTTGAATACATATAACCAGAGCCATATGTGGTTTTTATAATGGTTTCATTGTTTTCTATAGGTTTAAAATCTAAAAATCCAGTATAACCTATAGCTAAATCCGATGCTTCCTTTTTGTCAGAATAAACACCAGTATTGTTCATTTTTAAAGGCTTAAATATATTTTCTTCTAAATATTCTTCTAAGGTTAACCCGCTTATCTTTTCAACAATATCACCTAACAGGATGTACCCGGAATTGTTGTACTGCCAGTTTGTACCTGGTTCAAAAATAGGTGGATAGTTTTTTATAAGGTCAATAACTGTTTCTTTATCTAAATCTTCAGGTTCAATTTGAATCATACCAATCATATCAGTATAATTTGCTATACCTGAAGTGTGGGTTATAAGATGCTTAATGGTAATTTCATCGCCATAAACCATATCAGGTATATATTTTGAAATTGCATCATCTAAGTCTAAAAGTTCTTTTTCATAAAGCTGCATTATTGCCATTGCAGTAAATGTTTTTGTCAACTCTCCAATGGCAAACTTTGTATTAGGTGCATTTTTAATCTTTTTTTCAATATTAGCATATCCATATCCTTTACTAAATAGTATTTCATCATCCTTTGCAATTAAAATAGCACCGCTAAGTCCTCTGTTTTTTTCCATTTCAGAAAGATATTTATCAAAATGCTCTGGCAAAGTTAGGCTATCATCAAAAGGTGTTGATATTAGTACAGTTTTAGTTTCTCCATCCCAATCAACATCCATGTTAAAAGTTTCACTTATAAATCTTAAAGGTACATAAGTTCTGTTTTCAAAAATCTGTGGTACTGTGTCAAAGGTTTTTTCAGTGCCGTTAACTATAGCTGTATTATCACCAATTGTAAGTAAAATTTCAGTGGATTCTTTAGTAATTAATACAGTTTTAGCTCCACCATTCCATTCAACATCAGCACCTAAGTTTTCAGCTATAAACCTTATAGGACAAAGAGTTCTAGAGTCTTCGTTTATAAAAGGTTTTGCATCAGGAAAATTTACAACTTCTCCATCAATTTTGACAACTATGTCTATGTCCTGAGAGTTTGCTACAGCCTGAAAACTCATAAGTGACATAATTATTGCCAATGCTGTCAGAATGGTAATTATTTTTTTAGACATATTTTACGCTCCTTTAAATAAAAGTATTTCTTTTATATTAACACTGAAGAGGTATAAAAAACAAGATTGAAAAAATTAGTTAAAAGCCTATTGACAATTTGGTATTACAGTAGTATTTATAACAATTATTTTAAAAGGAGTTTACTTGTTTAATCCTCTAATTGGAATGATAAACAAAAAGTGCCCTGGAATAAACTTTTTGTATATTTTATTCACAAAATGTCTTGCAATGTATATTTTCTAATTGATACTGAAAAAAACATATGTTACAATAAGTATTATTATGTCGAAGTAATGGTATATAATTTTTTTTTAAAAAACATTATTTTGCAACATCTAAAATAAACATTGTAAAGAAAAGCATTATAAAAATTGAAAAGGGGGAAGAAAATGAATACTAAACGTTGGGTAGCAGTAGGAGTTTTTTTAGGTTTATTATTTATTCAGTTAGTGTCATATTTTACAATTCAGGGAGATGATATAGGTGCTGTAAGTGGTGCAACTTGGTCTACTAAGTATTATAAAATGGGCACTTCAGGAACCATTGCTATTCTTGATATTAATGGAATTATTCAAGAAAGTAGTGAATCATCCATGTTCACTGCTGAAACATACAGACATGATGTTTTTTTGAATCAGTTGGAATATGCTTTTACCAATTCTGATATAGATGGTCTTGTTTTGAGGGTAAATTCACCAGGTGGTGGAGTTTATGAAAGTGATGAAATTTATAACAAAATAATAAGTCTTAGAGAAGAGTATGATAAGCCTTTTGTAGTATATATGGAACAATTGGCAGCTTCAGGAGGCTACTATGTTTCAGCACCAGCAGATAAAATTTATGCAAACAGAAATACAATTACAGGCTCAATAGGTGTGGCAATGGGAGGAATTAACCTAAAAGAGCTTATGGACAATATAGGAGTAAAAGATAACACTATTACCAGTGGTAAAAATAAAACTATAATGTCTTCTACCCATGAAATGACATCTGAACAGGAACGCATACTTCAGGAAATGGTAGATGAGACATATGACCAGTTTTTAGATGTGGTTAGCCAAGGCAGAAATATTGATAAAAATGATTTAAGACCAATAGCAGATGGAAGAGTATATACTGCACGCCAAGCAAAGGAGAATGGTTTAATAGACGAAATTGGGATGTTAGATGATGCTATTAATGAAGTTGCTAATATGTCAGGACTTTCTAATCCTAGCGTTGTAGAATTTGTCAATAATGATTTTGGCTTTTTAAATGCCTTTTTGAGCAAGGCTACAAATGTACTTGCTTCAAAAAATACAATTAATTTAAAGGATGTTGAAAAATTAGCTGATATAAAGTCTTCGTTACCAATGTATTTGTGGGAACAATAAGGGGTGAGAATAGTGAATAATAATTATAGAGTTGCTGGATTTTGGGCAAGGTTATTAGCATATGCTTTGGATTTAGTATGTATTTATATTATAAGTTCTATTGCAGTGTCTATTATATCTTCAATTTCTAAAATTCCACAAAATTATTTAGTGTGGATGAAAAAAAATACCTTTATGCTGGGAGCAGTTGGATTTGCATATTTTACAATTATGACTCGCTATTGGGGACAGACAATTGGAAAAATGATATGTGGAATTATGGTTATAAGGCAAGATGGAAAAGATATAGACTGGACAACTGCTTTTGTAAGAGAAGTTGCAGGAAGAACAGTTTCACAGTTTTTTGGAAGCTATATGGGTTATTTAATTGTTCCCTTTGTTAAAGAGAAACGTTCATGTCACGATTTGTTGTGCGATACTTATGTTGTTCATGTTGATGAGCTGGAATCAAAAAGATGGATAAATATTAATACAAAATCTGATAAAGATGTAATTGATGAATTTGGAATTGAACATAAAGAAGGAACAGAAGTAATGCATAGCCTTGAGAAGCACACAGAAGAAGCTGCAGATATGACAGGTGAGAATAAAGAAGAAATTACATCTGAAGACAATTAACAGTATTGAATTATAAAAAAGTTTAATGTTTTACAAATTTCTAAATAAAAGTGTCTTATAGTTGTAAAAGCTATAAGGCACTTTTATTTAGTTTAATTCATGTGAAGGAAAAAGTTTCTGTAAATAAAGGAGTGATTTTTGAAAATATATATTATATAATTGTGTTATGAAGTTATTTTTAAGTTTATTGCTTAATTTTTAGACATGTATTTTGGGAGGAGTTTTAGAATGAAAATTAATTCACTTATTTCTTTTTTAGCAAGTTTGGTTGTTGGAATAATGGTTTTTTTTATTTTAGGTGGAAAATTTACAATTTATTTAACGATACCTTTGGTTTTAGCAAGTATTTTTCTTGTCATATTTATATTTTATAAGAAGATTCCATTTGCAAATAAATTGCCATTTAAAATAAGTTTATCAGCGCTGTCGGCGGTAGTATATTTATCACTGGGTATTTTTATGTTGATATATGTAATAAATTATCCGCCAGAAGGGGAATTTGAAGAAAAATTGGAATTAACCCCTTGTACTGAAGAAGAATATAAAAAGGGTGAAGAACTGTTTGAATTATTAAATGAATTTAATGATTTATTTCATTCATTAAACATTGAAGTTAAAGAAGATGAGTGGGATTCATATGCCGTTGAATTTTTAGAAAAAACTGCTAATAAAAGAAAAAGTATTTCAAAATTTATAAAATCCAATGATATTGCAATTTCTACCAGACCATTGTTAGAACTTAAAAATAATAGTTTTACAGAAGAAGAGAATGGGAAATTTGTGGATGCAGTAATTAATTTTATAAGTCTTGAGTTGGTAGAGGTAAAGACTTTGCAAAATCAGGGTAAAGGTAGTGAAGCAGCTAATAAATACATGGATTTATGGCGTACTGTGGATTCTATCATTTCAATAAAGAACACCAGTGTTTATTATGCAATGTTGTACAGCTACATAGTATCTCAAATGGGAGAGTACTACTATAACAATCAAGAAGAACTTAAAGAATATAGTTTTTCATCAATTAGCAATATTACTGAAAATATATTAGAAAAAATCGACAAAGCATATGAGAGTCTGATTATAGCAGATTATCACATTATTAAAAATAATAAAAATGAAGTTTCTGAACTTTTTAAGTGGCCGCTTTTTGATTTAAATGCTACAATGAGGAAATACCATACTTATTTTTATTCAATGACTGAAAGATTAAAAAGTCCCTATGACGAAACTATAACATATGACGAGATGATAGAAAAGGTAAATATTTTTGTTAGAAATCCTCTTGGAGAGGTTCAATATGCTGAGGAAATTAAGAAGTTTGAAATTGCTTTATTTGATCAAGTTATAAAAAACTATATAAACAAAAAGACAGAGATAGGTATCTATATGTATGCAATAAATTATAAAAGAAATGCTGAAAATATTCCTAAGGACTATAAAACAGGAGGAGAAGTTCAAATAAAAGAATACGATGATGTTATAGAAATTTTTTCAGGTGGTGCAGATTCAAAGGAAAAGAAATTTCAAATATTGAAGTAAAAGATATATATACTTTTTTACCATTTAGATATAATATCTCTGTAGGAGGGGATAATCTAAGGAAAAATAAAAAACTACCAAATTACAGGTAGTTTTTATTTTTATAACACAAATACCAATCAATGCACTTAAGACCATGTGGGCATTTCACCCTTTCTAAAAGCTCGCTATATGTTTTAGGTGAAGGTACTACTACAGGTTGACCGGGGCACCAGTTGGCAGGGGTTGCAACCTTTTCTTTGTCAGATGTTTGTATTGCCTCAACAAGTCTTAATATTTCAGGTATATTTCTTCCGTTTGTCATAGGATAATTGAGAATAGCCCGGATTACTTGCTTGTCATCGATTATGTACACAGTTCGTACAGTTTCGCTGGTACTGACTTCAGGAGAAATCATACCGTATAATTTTGCAATTTTCCCGTCCCTGTCAGCGATAACGGGGAATGTTATTTGTATTCCCGTGCTAGTAAAAATGTTGTAAATCCATGCAAGGTGAGATGGATTGCTGTCAATACTTAAACCTAAAAGCTGTACATTTTTTTTGGCAAAGCAGGGAGCAAGTTGTGAAAAGGCTATAAACTCTGTTGTACATACTGGAGTGAAGTCTTAATAATAGAATGATAAATGAAAAGACTAAAATATAATTTATAATATTATAAAGACGTATCAAATATAAAGTTAGTTAGTATAGGACAACAAATTTAACTGTGTTTACAATTGGAACAAAATATGATAAACTAATGTATATTAAGACAAAATATACATGTGAGGTGTAATTATTATGGCTGATGAAATTAAATGTCCCAAATGTGGTTCAAATCAAATAACGGCAGGAAATAAAGGTTTTGATTTAGGTAAAGCAGCAGCAGGTGGGCTATTACTCGGTCCAGCAGGTTTGTTAGGTGGTTTAGTGGGAAGTAAAAAAGTAATGGTTACTTGTTTAAAATATGGCAATAAGTGGGAAGCTGGAAAAGCTTAAACACTGATAAATTAAATATAAAAAAAGGGTTGCTGTTGCACTAAGAAATTAGTGTACAGCTTCTTTTTTATATTTTTATGAAAAAGAAATATTAATAATATCAAATTATAAAGTAGTCAAAAAAACATATATACTTTTTTTCCATTTATGATATAATATTTTTGTAGGAGGGGATAAGCATGGAAGAAACTTTAAAATTAATACTAGATAAATTAAATAGTATGGATAAGTCTATAAATGGAATTCAAAAAGATGTAGGTGGACTTAAGGAAGATGTAGGTGGACTTAAGGAAGATGTAGGTGGACTTAAGGAAGATGTAGGTGGACTTAAGGAAGATGTAAAGGGATTAAAGAGAGATGTTATTAGAATTGAAAATGAACATGGAGCTAAACTAGACTCATTAATGGATGGTTATCAAATGTTGTATGAAGGTCAAGAGGAAATAAAGAAAACTTTAGATAATCATGAAGTTAAATTATTGAAAGTTAAATAAGAAATAATTTAAAACTACCAAAATAAAGGTAGTTTTTTTATTTTGTTTTTGATGTAATAAATGGAAATACAGGAGTAAAGGAGTTGATAAAATGAATAAGGTAGTTAAAGATTTAAAAGATAAGTTTATAAAGGATAATGACCTTCTATTTGAAAAGATACAGGTTTCAAAAGAAGAAAATAAAGAGCTAGAAAAGAAATATTATTATGGGTCTGAAACGGAAAAAAAGAAAATAAGTGAAGAATACTTTATTGAAGATAAAATTGATGGGAAAGTATTTAATAAGAAAAACCCCATTGACATAACAGATGAAGAAATAAAAGATTTTATTAATATCAATTTGTATAAGAATATTTCTACTATTAAAAAAATAATGATATTTTGGTGTGCATTGACAATAATTAGTTTGATTATTGGTATTTTTGTGGCTTTGATAATTTTAAGGTAATAGTTTAGAAACTGAAAATCATGTTAAATATTTAACAATCAACACATCTGTACAAATACCAATGTTATTATCGAACTCGACAAAATCGCAAAATAAACACATTGAAAGCATAAAAAAAGCTTGATATATCAATGATTTTACGATAGATGAACGAATTATTAAATTTGCAATTCAGTAATAACTAAATAATATAACTGAATTATTAGTTTAATTATATAAATAGATTTAGTAATATATCTTAGAAAGGAGAGAATTTTATGGGTTATTTTTTTATAATTATCTTAGTGGTAATAATTGTGTATTTTTGGACTAAAGCAGAAAACAACAATAGTGCTAGCAATTTAGGTATAATTCTACATGAAAAGGCTATTTATTTAGAAGGTATAGGTGACTTAGAGCCAGGTATAAATGTTAATATCTTTTGCTATTATGATAAAATAGGATTTGATACAAACAAATATCGAGATGGAAATCCGATTACTCATAAAGAGTTATCAGAAAAAAATTATTTTGATAATACGACAGAATCAAAAGACAGTTATCAATTATATTACAGTAAGATTAATAAAGTAGAAGTGAAAAAAGTAAGTAAGATGACTGATAAAGAGAAGTCTATACTTGGGAGAGGGATAGCAGGGGCTGTAATAGGTGGAGGTGCAGGAGCTGTAGTAGGTGGTATGACAGGAGTAAAAGATAAAAAAACTCAAAGTGATTTTATGATATTATCAATTATATATACTAATAAAGATAATCAAGAAAAAATAGCTAAATTTGCCAGTGAGTATGGTAGGTATATTTTTTTTCGTAAACTTCCAGAAACTATTGCAAATAAGATAGGACAAACTGAAGACCTT
>JAAYTS010000310.1 GCA_012517995.1 Clostridium sp. | reverse complement strand
TTCATGGTCTGATAGTCTAGGTCTTTACGGTCAACAACAAACAGTACCTTGTCTATGTAAGGCAAGGCAGAAGCTAATTGGGCTGTCTTAAAACTGGTCAATGTCTTACCAGAGCCCTCTCGTGTCAAGGGTATGACACAAACTTTTTTATAATTATTTTATTAGCCTAATCAATAATACCTATTTCCTATTATATAAGTCTTTTAATTTAGCCTATCTTCGATGTGTTCTTCTAACTATTTAATTTCTGATTTTCTAATCTATACTTGATTTTTATCTCCCCAATTTTAAGAATCTAATTAGTCCATTTAGGTATAATATATTCTGTTATTAATTTTCCGAACCATTAAAATGATTTTTAAAAACATCTATTATTATATTTGCTATATTATCTTTATCCTTGTTACTCTCGACCTTTTTAGTAATTTCTTTTAATATATCCATAAACTTAGAAGAAAAACTTGATTCCATTAATTTTTTCAACCAGTCAATATCTCTCATAGTTTTTTTGCCTAAATAAACCTGTTCAAAAGCATATATTGTGATTTGGCCAAGTGTCATAACAATACTTCCAGCAACAATAGCATTAATCACACTAGCTCCTAAATTAATTCCTGGCACACCTTTTAAATAGGATACCGCATTTTTCCCTATTAAACTCAAAACTCCCATCTCTAAGATATGATTAATAAAGATATCTGAATCCTCCATCTTATTTATCTCAAATATTTTTGCAAGTGTATTTACAGTAGCGAGTTCTATAGGAGCTAACAAACTTGCATCTGGAAAAGGAATAGGTATAGCCCCTATTACAACAGCACTTGTTGTTGAAATACCTACCAATCCGTGAGCTAGAAATTTCTTCTGATTAAGCTTAAATGCACTTATATCTGCCTTTCCAGCCTCTATACCTTCAGGCATCAATGAATTTGTTAGATCTATAAGTTCATCAATTCCTTCGGGTGCAACAAAAATTTCTTCATTAATCTGATAAGTATCAGCCACGACCGGAATAATTCCTTTCAAGTTTTTCGAAAAGTGCTTTTGTCTCTCAAAAGCCTCTTTTACCATTTTAATATTCTCTTCTTTCTCTATTTGAGAATAAGATTTTGTTATTACTATTATTATAGGTACAGTCTTCCATATACTTACTGACTTAGATAACCTCTTAATTGTTTCGATAAATAGTTTTTTTGATGTCCCATCTACACAAAACCATATAAGATTAACTTGATTGTTTTTATAACCTTCTTTTGCACTTTTTGCTGACCATTTTTTTATTTCATTTATAGTTTTTCTCTGTTTTAAATATGATGGCTCCAAACCTGCAGTATCAATTAATCGAAAGGGAATTCCTTCCTTTTCATAAACTCTTACATCCTTAGTTACACCTTCTATTCCAACTCCAGTATCAGCTAATCTCTCTCCTAAAATCGAGTTAATTAAAGTCGATTTCCCTACACCAGAATTACCAATCAATAATACATTCCCTTTTTCCACTGCTGCTCTCCTCCAATCATACTTGATAAATTATATTTTATTAAAATATAATTTTGATTTTCTTTCTCTGTATCTTATTTGTAGAATCTAAAACAGCCACCACTATTTCTCTGTATACTTCTATTCTTCTCATATTAGGATATTTTATAAAATATCTGTAATATATTTTATAAAGGAGACCCTACTATGGATCTCCTTCTATTGTACTATTGATATTCTATTCTTTCTATACCCTTTCCTGAAATATAAATTCTATCAATGTATTTCTCTACAATATCTTTAGTAAGACTGTCTATGCTCCCTGCTTGTTTAAGCTCTTCATCTATTGCTTGGATACGCTTTTTATTTTCTTCTTCTGAATCTTGTATTTGGTTTTTTATTTCCATAAAATCTTCTCTTGAGATTTTGCCAAACTTATAATTCTCAAACTCTAGCCTTTTCTTCTTCAGTAGTTGGTCATTCTTATCATAAAGTTCTTTTTGTTCAGCTAGAAGTTTTTCTTTTTCTGTCTTATCTATATGAAACTTACTTTTTAGATCTTCAAATACTTCCCTTTCCAGGTCCTTATGGTGGGGGAGTTTTTCTTCTTGTTCAAGCATTCTACAATGATGGCAGTAAACATTTATGCTAGTTAATTTCCCTCCATTTGTACTTTTAGAAAATCTGATTTTATAGCCACATTTGTTACATCTTACAAAAGATGCTAAAGGGCTATTTTCATACTTGCTTTTACCCCATTTAAACTTAATATTCTTTTTTCTTGACTTCAAAATTCTATTAGCCTCATCATAGATCTCTTTATCTACAATAGGCTCATGATTATCATATACCCTTACCCAATCCTTTTCTGGATGGTGAATTACCTTACCTCCATCCAACTTACTTTTGGTTGACTTATTAAAAACAAAAGTCCCAGTATAGGCTTCATTATTTACTATTCTTCTAACCATACCAGCAACCCAAATTGTTTGCTCTACTGTTGATTCATGTCTAGTAGCATAGGAGTCATAACCTTTAATTTCTTTTCTTCTAGCTCTTGCTGTAATAACACCCTCGTTATTAAGAATTTTAGCTGTTTCATTTAGGCTATGTCCTTCTATAATCAGTTGGAAGATGTACCTAACATTATCAGCAACCTTTCCATCTACTATAAGCTTATAATTGTCCTCTGGATCTTTTAAATAACCATAGGGTGGCACTCCAGATGTGTATTTACCCTGCTTTTTAGCAACAAGTAAGGCTGTTGTCATTTTCTCTGAAATATCCCTACTATAATAATCATTAAGAAGGTTTTTAAACTGTATATCCAGTTCAGTTCCATTTTGAACTTCATTACTACTATCATAGCCATCATTAATTGCTATAAATCTAACTCCCATAAAGGGAAAGATATTTTCAAGATAGTCACCCATTTCTATATAATTTCTCATAAATCTTGACATATCTTTTACAATAATACAATTTACCTTTCCTTGTTTTACCTTTAAAAGAAGCTTATCTAGGCCAGGTCTTGAAGTAGTGCTACCACTATAGCCCTCATCAATATACTCTTCTATATTTGCCTTTTTAAGTTCTGGGTCACCGAAGATAAAGCTTTTAATAATATTCCTTTGAGAATTTATAGTGTCATCTGTATGGCTTAAATTTTCTTTTTCCAGTACAGATATCCTCAAATAAATAGCAAGATTAATCACTTGACCTCATCTCCCTTCCACCTAGAAAGCCTTTTAAGCTAATTTCTATTCTTTCATTATCATAGACATCAATTCTTTCAATATATTTCTGAACAATACTTTCATCTAGCTTAAAATCTTTATTGGAAAAGAGACTATCAAATAATCCTATCTCCTCTTCAGCTTGGGCTTCTATTGAAAGAATTTCAAGATCAAGATCACTTAAGCTTTTTTCATAGATGGTTAGGCTTTTTCTATTTAATTTTCTTTTTTCAAGATAGTCTTCTTTCTCAATCTTTCCCAAACTATAATCCTCATATAATCTCTTTAGGTCTGAATTAAGTTTTGAAATCTTAAGAGAAATAGACTTCCTATTTTTCTCTACTATCTCTTGTTTCATCTTGCTTATATCAATAATTCTATCCTTACAGTCCTTACCACTTGCTTCAATACTAAGGACACCCTTTAATCTTTCTAGCACTAGCTTATCTATGTCACTTTCCATTATTGAAATATAAGGAGTTTCAAGCAAGATACCATTGTTTTCTTCATTTGTGAACTTATAATAGTAAAACTTGGTACTTTTCTTATTACTTCTTACTCCATTTCTAACTAAAAGTAGGTTCGTATTTGCATCAAAAATTACACCCTTGTATTTGTTAATTGGATCTCTTTTCATATCATGTCTTGTTATTTTAAATTCAGATTTCTCTTTATTATTATCAAGTATCTCCTGGGCCATATTAAATACTTCTTCTGAAATAATTGCTTCGTGGGCATTTTCTACAACAATCCATTCCTCTTTAGGTTTTCGCCTATAATGACCAGACTTTTTCCCTTGGACATTTTCCTTAGTACCTTGAACAAGGCAGCCTGTATAAACTCTTTGCCTTAGCATATTGGCAATAGTGCCCTTTCTCCACTGTGGCTGACCTGGTTCCCTTATAATGTTACCTGTTTTATTATAGGTGCTTGATGTGGAAATATTTTCTTCATTAAGGTCTTTGGCAATTTTAAGTGTACTATTTCCTTCAATATACATGTTAAAAATTCTTTGGACTATTTTCATACTTACCTCATCAGGCTCTAACCTTCTACCACCGTCTTTTCTTACTACCCTATAGCCAAAAGGTGGATTTGAACCTATAAAGAAGCCCTGACTAGCATGAACCTTCCTGCTAGTTCTAACCTTATGGGATATATCCTTTGCATACATATCATTAATAAGGTTCTTTATTAGCATTTCAAAAGATAATTTTGCATCTATTCCTTTTTCTGTGTCAATCTTATCTATTACAGAGATAAATCTGACTCCCAAGAAGGGAAATACCTTATCTACAAGCCTTCCCATTTCAAGATGTTCCCTACCAAGCCTTGATAGATCCCTAATTATAATGCAGTTTATAAAGCCACTTCTAACATCATTCATCATTTCAATATAACCTGGCCTATCAAAATTAGTTCCAGAATATTCATAGTCTGTATAAACCTTAACTAGGGTCATATTTTCCTTATTTATATACTCTTGGCAGATTTCTATTTGGGCCTCTATTGAATATGATTTATTTCTCCACTCTTCTTTTCTCTCCTGGGAAAGCCTTGTATAGATTCCTACCCTAGATGAATTAATGGTTGCTTTCTCTTCTGTCTTAATTAAATCTCTTCTTGATACTCTAGCCATAAAGAGCTACCCCCTCTCTTTCAGTGGATAGTCCTTTTATAGCCATACTATTGAAAGATACAAGATTAGAAGTTTTTCCCTTTTTACTTCCCCTTAAAATCCTCTTTAATATATCTAGTTTTTCCATATCGTTAAAGAATACTGCTATTCTTGGTCTACCTTCTTCATCCTTTTCCCCTACCAATATACGATCAACAAAGAATACAAGGGTCTGCCTATTTATACTTTCAATGTTTTTATACTTTTCAAGGCCTGTTAGCCAGTTTTCCTTGGAATTAAGTATCTCTTCTAAATCATTATAGGCTTTCTTCCTATTTGTAATTTGTCTCTCTATTTCTTTTATCTTTAATTGATAGGACTTTCTAAAGGATCCAAATTCTTCTTCATCAATAAGTTCTTCTTCTAGATCCATATAAAGAGAACGTCTAAGGGTTTCATACTTTTTCTTTTCAGCAAGTAGGTCATCTAGGTCAAGGTCATATTCTGATTTACTTAAATCTTTTTCCTTAATTCTTGAAAATAATTCTTCTTGGTATTTAATATGCTCTTTTAAAATATAGTCTAGGGAAGTTAGGATATCCTCTTCCTTAATGCTATGCCTTGAGCATCCCTTTCCCCTATTATATAAACCACATATATAATATATTTTTTGCCCATCCTTCGTTTTTTGTTTCCTTCTCACTAATTGGTTGCCACAATCGGCACAGTAAAGAAGCCCGGTTAAAAAATCGGGTTTGGATTTTCTATTAAGAATATCCCTTTCCATCATTTTATTAGCCACATTAAACATTGTTTCTGTAATTATAGCTTCATGGGTTCCTTCAACCCTAATCCAGTCATCCTCTATAACCTTGATTTCCTTATTAGACTTATAATTTAGCTTGGTTCTCTTGCCCTGCTCCAGGTCTCCAAGATAAACTCTACTTTCAATAATTCTGTTTATCATCTTGGCCTGCCACTTGCTTTTATTACTGGCAAAGCCTGTAGTAAAGTTAGAACCATTACTCTCCTTATATGCCTGTGGAGTCTGGATTCCTAGTCTATTAAGTTCATCTGCTATGGCCTGTGATGAATAACCTTCCACCTTCATTTCAAAAATCTTTCTAATAACATGAGCTACATTCTTATCAACTACAAGATGGTTTTTTCTTTTACTATTTTTCTCATAACCATATGGGGCAAATGAGCCTATAAATTCTCCCCTTTGCCATTTTGTCTTTTGTGAGCTTTTAACCTTCATAGATATATCCCTGCAATAACTATCATTAATAAAATTTTTTATAGGAAGAATAAGATGTGTGTCATTTACATCAGCACTATCACTATCATAGTTATCATTTACTGATATAAATCTGACTCCCATTTGTGGAAAAATCTTCTGAAGAAATTTTCCCGATTCAATATAATCTCTTCCAAATCTAGAAAGGTCTTTTACTATGATTGTT
>JAAYTS010000106.1 GCA_012517995.1 Clostridium sp. | reverse complement strand
TGGGTAAAGTATGTAACGGCTCATTTGATAATTAATATCTAACCAATGAAAAAACCACCAACTGCTAAGTTGGTGGTTTTTTTATTGGTGCCGAAGGCCGGACTCGAACCGGCATGGTATTGCTACCGCTGGATTTTGAGTCCAGTGCGTCTGCCAATTTCACCACTTCGGCACTAATTATTAACTCGACATTTAAAAATTATAACATCTTTATTCTCATTTGACAAGAGGTTTTACAAAATTTTTTATGATTTTAATAGTTAAGCTCCTTTATCAACGGGAAACTCATTTATAATCTCCAAAATAAATCTTCCCAGTAAAATTGCATCATTTGAATTAATAATTCCATCTCCATTTAAATCTGCTGCCACTGTATAATTTTCAACAGGCAACTCATCTATCACTTCTAATATGTATCTTCCTAATAAATTATAGTCAATTGAATTAATAACTCCATCCCCATTTAAATCCCCATACAAAATATCTTCTACTGGATCTGGTGTTGGCTCTGGAGCAGGTGTAAATGTTGGTTCTGGTACTCCACCTGCCCCTCTTATAAGGGCCTTTGCAATCTCTGGATGATACCATGTAAGGCTTCTTCTATTTAAAAGAGCATATGATTCTCCTTTACCCGCCTCATTGTATCCATTATCCCACCAAATCACTGGAATACCTCTTTTTTTCGCTTCTTTTACAAAGAATTCCGCATGTTCAATTCTATCTGACTCATTATTTTTATTTATAGTACCAAATTCACCTATAACAACTGCTCTTCCATTTTTAACAAACCTATTATAAAGTGCATCTAATTCCCCTGCAAGAGAAGATCTATCAGAAGAACTTCCCCAGCTTGCAGTGCCATTAACGTCCATAGCAAAGAAATATGGAGAATAATTATGTATAGATATAATTATTCTGTCATCATTATTAGGAATAACCAAGTCGTTTAATGCAACATCTATAGCAGATGCAGCATGTGCTGGAATCATTATATGCCTTTTTGCATTATTTCCTCCAGTGCTTCTAATTGTGTTTACAGCTGCCAAATTAAAATTATTTATCACTTGACGGTTTTCAGGTGTTCCACCTGACCATTCATTAGGAGAATTTTCTACCCTAGGCTCATTCATTGTTTCAAAAATTAAATAATCACCATAATCTTTAAAACGGGTTGCAACTTGCTCCCAAATTTTTACAAGTTGTTCTGTACTTCTTTTTTCTTGGGCATATGTAGGTACAAGCCAAGAATTTTCATGGTGAAGATTAATAATTGCATACATATCATTTGAAAGTGCATAATTTACTACTTCCTCTACCCTATCCAGCCATTCTTTATTAATCTTGTAATCTGGAGCCTGCCCAACATGACCTCCCCAGGTAACTGGGAATCTCATAGTATTAAATCCCATTTCTTTTACTTTATCAATCATTTCCTTTGTAGTTTTAGGGTTCCCCCAGTTGGTTTCCCCTCCAATGGCATCAAGAGTATTACCTAAATTCCAACCAACTCTCATTTCATTTACAAGCTCTAAAGATGTAATATCCCTCATACCTGTATATGCTGTGGATGCCAAAATATTAACACTTCCACACATCATAACAAATAAAATAGCTAGTGATGCAACAACAGTCCATGCTTTAATAAAAGGTTTTTTAATCACAATACTTACCTCCTGTATTTTATCTCTTAGTTTTTACTATATAAGTTCGCAAAAGCTATTTTTTTCATGGACGCAAAAGTTATTTTTTTCATGGACTTTAATAATTCATGGACTTTAATGAAATGACACATAACAAAGGAAGAACTTTATAAAGCATATTTTATATCTTAAATTTTAGGTCATTTGCCAAGCACAATTAATCGTTAAATATAAAATATTTTCTAAAGTTATATAAGCATTAAAGATAGGCTTAAGAACGATATTGTGCTTGGGACCTAAAATCAATGTTCTATTCTTGCAACATAGACTCCATCTCTTTTATGCAATCGTTGCAAATATGTACTTCTTCTCCAAAAATGTCTACAGTTTCTCCTCGCTTCACCTCTGAACAAATATTACATTCCTTTGCTCCACAAGCTGTTAGCATGGTTACGAAAAGTACCATAACAAGTAGTACAACCAAGATGCGTTTAACTATTTTAATCACCTTCTTTAATTTATTTATAAATGTATAATACCATTTTAAGATTAAATAATCAACATTAACCTGACAACGCTTTTTCTAGTATAGCAAAACTGCTTTCCCTAAAATTTTCCCTGGAAATAATAATTTTTGTAAATGTGTGGTATAATATTTTAAACAATTTGAAAAGAAGCATAAATTTGTGGAGGACATAAATGAGAAGAAAAAGGGTAGAAAAATTTAAAAAAATAAGAAATAAACGATATAGAAAAGCATTTTTGTATCTCTTTGTTTTGCCCATAATTTCAATATTTTTAGGTTATATAATAAGAACTGTTTTTATTTTGCCTTTAATGGCTTCTAAATAAAAAACCAGCTTTTAGAAGCTGGTTTTTTATTTTCTTATTTTTTAATTACATTTTCATTTCTCTTAATTGGTCTGTCTAAAGCGTGGTGAACAAGAACTTCCCTCACATTTCCCTCTATACGGAACTGTACACTGTCTATATGCTCAAGTTCTGTCAATGTGTTTACAATAGAATTTATAGTTATAGACTCAGCTGCCGTTCCTCCTGGTTGGTTTGATACAAATTCCTCTGATAAATCCACTGTACAAACCCCATCCTCCGCATGAATGGACAACAGTCTCGTTCCCTCAGGGATTACACCGTATAGTCCTTCATTTTTAGGTCCTTTTTTCAACTCTTCAAAAATAGTCTCTTCTACACTTCCTTTAATTTCCACATTTCTTGTTTCAGCAACTGTATACTCCGCTTGATAATCACTAAAATAAAGAATTATGTCTTTTATCGTCTCTTCTTCCTCTTGTTCATCCTCTACTACATAATTTTCGGCAAAATCAGTTGCAACAGCTTTTAAATCCATTTTCTCTAAATTACCATTCTCATTAGAAGACTTGGAGTTATTGCATCCCGATAATATCATTAAAGATATCATCGCAACTATCCATATTCTTTTCATTTAATGTGCTTTGTTAGACAATAAATCTAACAAACCAGCCCCCCTTTCACTCTTCGAAAAACAAAAAAGTCTCACTTTGCAATTTAATTATACTTTATAAACTATATATTTGTCAAAAAGCTTAGAATGAGGGGCTTTTGGTCTTAATCAACTGTTATTAAATCCTTTAATCTCTTAAATTTAGCATCACCTATACCTGATACATTCATTATATCTTCAATTTTTTCAAACCTGCCATTTTCCTGCCTAAATGCAATTATATTATCAGCAATGGCAGGTCCTACCCCTGGCAATTCAGTCAATTGTTCTTTAGAAGCAGTGTTAATATTTATTTTTAAATTTAAACTTTCTGTATTTTCACCTACAACAGCACCACCACTATCCGACACAATATTTATGCCAGTAAAAATTTTATCAGATTTCTCTTCTGATGTATTTTGGGGTATAGACTCTTTTTCTGGCACATCCTTTTCTGATATATCCTTTTCTGATATATCCTTTTCTGATATATC
>JAAYTS010000105.1 GCA_012517995.1 Clostridium sp. | reverse complement strand
TGGAGGATTTTATGTTACTAAAGGATATAATTAAAGGACTAGATATTATAGAGATAATTGGAGATGCTAATATTGAAATTAAAGATATTGTTTATGATTCCCGAAAAGCTAGGGAAGGTTCTTTGTTTGTCTGTATTGACGGGTTTAAAACTGATGGGCATAACTTTATCCCTCAGGCATTGGAAAATGGGACAAATGCTTTTTTAGTTCAAAAAGATATTCAGGTACCAAAAGGTGTTACAGTGGTAAAGGCAAAAGATACAAGATATGGGTTAGCACATGTAGCAGCAAATTTTTGGCACTATCCTTCAAAGAAGTTTAATTTAATTGGAATTACTGGAACAAAGGGAAAGACAACCAGTACATACATGGTAAAGTCAATTCTTGAAGCTTATGGACACAAAACCGGTCTTATTGGAACAATATCCAATAAAATAGGGGAAGAAACTCTTCCCACAGATAGAACCACTCCCGAGAGCAGTGATTTGCAGCAACTTTTTAATGAAATGGTTCAAAAAGAGGTTGACAGTGTGGTAATGGAAGTGTCATCCCATGCATTAGAGCTTCATCGGGTAAATTTAAGTGATTTTGACATAGGTGTATTTACAAACCTTTCAAAAGATCATTTGGATTTTCATGAAACTTATGAAAATTATTTAAATGCAAAAGTTAAATTATTTAAAATGTGCAAAAAGGGCCTTGTAAACATAGATAATGAGTACGGAAAAGAGGTTTTAAAAAAGGCAGAGTGTGAAGTTTATACTATGGGCATTGATAATGAGGCAGATATTAGGGCTGTTGATATTGTAAAGCATCCAGATAAAGTAGAGTTTAAAGTTATCACTCCATGGTTTACAGGAGATGTAGAGGTGAATATTCCAGGGAAATTTAGCGTTTATAATGCCCTAGCTGCTATAGGTAGTTGCTCTCTTATTGACATTCCTTTTGAATTTATAAAGATGGGATTAAAAAAAGTTGTAGTTCCAGGACGGGCTGAAGTGGTAAATATAAATAAAGATTATACAGTTATCATTGACTATGCCCATTCTCCTGACAGTTTAGAAAATATTCTTACAACTATAAAAGAGTATGCCAAAGGAAGAGTGGTATGTGTCTTTGGCTGTGGAGGAGACCGGGACAGAAGCAAAAGAGCTGATATGGGAAGGATTTCAGGTGAGCTTGCTGATTTTACCATAATTACTTCTGATAATCCAAGAACAGAAGACCCGGAAAAAATAATTGAAGATATAGAAAAAGGTATAAAAGATACAAAATCCGAATATATAAAAATTGTAGATAGACGTGAGGCAATAGAGTATGCACTTTTAAATGCAAAGGCTGAAGATGTTATTTTATTAGCTGGAAAAGGACATGAAACATACATAATACTAAAGGATAAAACAATTCATTTTGATGAGAGAGAAGTAGTAAAAGAAATACTAAAAGAGTAATTAATACTGGAGGCACAAAAATGAAACCATTAAAGTGTACAGAAATAGTTGAGGTTGTGAAAGGAAAACTGTTATCGGGGAAAGATAACACTATTTTTAGTGGTATTTCTACAGATTCAAGAAATATTAAAGAAGGGGATTTATTTGTTCCTCTTAAAGGAGAGAGGTTTGACGGTCATGACTATGTAAAAGAGTCTTTAGCTAAAGGCGCTTTGGGGGCTGTAGTTGAGAAGGATTTTAAAGTGGATGATGAAAAAGCTATAATAAAAGTTGATGATACTTTAAAAGCATTAAGACTTATAGCTACCTTTTATAGATCAAAATTTAACATTCCTTTTGTAGGTATTACTGGAAGTGTAGGAAAAACAAGCACCAAAGAAATGGTGTGGGGAGTACTTAGTAAAAAGTTTAATGTGTTGAAAAATCAAGGAAATTTTAATAATGAAATTGGAGTTCCTTTAACAGTATTTAGGCTGGAATCTTTTCATGAGGCGGCTGTAGTTGAAATGGGAATGAGTGGATTAGGAGAAATAAGCCGTCTTACATCAATAGTAAAGCCTGATATAGCCATAGTAACCAATATTGGAGTGTCTCATATTGAAAATTTAGGATCTAAAAAAAATATTTTAAGAGCAAAAATGGAGATTTTAGAGGGCTTAAACAGTAAAGGATTGGTAATACTAAATGGTGATGATAAATTATTATTTGGATTAAAAGGACTTTTAAATTTTAGAACGGTTTTTTATGGATTTGAAGAAGGTTTGGATTATCAAGCCTATAATGTTAAGTCATTAGGAGAAAGAGGTTCGGTATTTGAAATTGAAATTAATAAAAAAGAATATGAAGTAAAAGTTCCAGTACCAGGAATACATAATATTTATAATGCACTTGCCTCTATAGCTGCAGGTGTTGAATTGGGAATACCCCATGAGGATATAATAAAGGGAATTGAAGAGTTTAGTCCAGCTAAAATGAGACTTGATATAATTAATAATAATGGTATAAAAATAATTAATGATGCCTATAATGCAAGTCCTCAATCGGTAGAGGCGGCACTGACTGTTTTAAAGGATGTAGCATCTGGCAACAGGACAATTGCTGTTTTAGGTGATATGTATGAGTTAGGGGAAATGACATATGAGGCACATATTCATATTGGGAAATTTGCAGCTTTGCAGGGAATAGATTATATTATAGCAGTAGGGGATAATGCTGAAAACATCTGCCAGGGTGCACTTTCTATGGACGTTGATAAAAATAAAGTTTTAAAATTTAAAAGTAATGAAGAGACAAGTAAATTTTTAGAAAGCTTTATCAAAAAAGGTGATGTAATTTTGGTTAAAGGGTCTCGAGGAATGAAAATGGAGGAAATAGTAAACAAGTTGACATCTTAAATATAAAAATGTAAATTAGTATAGTGGTTTTTCTTTTATGTTTTTAAAGGTGAAACTTATGGTGAAGACAATTTTTTACTAGAGAAAATTTTGTATTGTTGGGGGAGATGAACTTGGGTATATTTACGAATTTATCAACACATGTAATTTTTTTTATTTTAACTTTTATTTTTTCTATTATTTTAGGACCTGTATTTATACCTTTGCTGACAAGGTTAAAATTTGGTCAGACTGTAAGGGATGACGGACCTAAAAGTCATTACAAAAAAATGGGAACTCCTACTATGGGGGGAGTAATTTTTTTAATACCTATTTTAGTGCTCTCTGTCTATTATGGAATAAAAAATCCCCAGATATTGCCCCTTGCATTTGTTACTATTGGTTTTGGATTTGTAGGATTTATTGATGATTTTATAAAAGTTGCAAAGAAAAGAAAAGATGGACTGTATTGGAAACAAAAAATGTTAGGATTATTATTGATTGCTGTCAGTTTTTCTTTTTATATTTATTATAAAGGAATAGGTACTGAAATAATGATCCCATTTTTAGGAATGGATAAAACTATAGCCTTAGGGTGGTTTTTTATACCATTTACAGTACTAGTGCTAATATCTGCTACAAATTCTGTGAATATTACCGATGGATTAGATGGCTTGGCAGCAGGTGTAACTTTGATAATAACAGTTTTTTTCACTATAGTCGCCATGACAAGTAATGAATGGGAGCATGTTAAAATATTTTCTTCAATTGTGTCAGGAGGATGCCTTGGATTTTTGGCATTTAATGCGTATCCTGCCAGGGTTTTTATGGGAGACACAGGGTCATTGGCGTTAGGAGGGGCAGTAGGAGCTATCTCTATTGCAATGAATATGCCTCTTATATTAATTATCGTTGGTGGTATTTATGTAATAGAATCATTATCTGTATTATTACAGGTGACATATTTTAAAATGACAGGAAAAAGGATATTAAAAATGGCTCCTATACATCATCATTTTGAACTTTCAGGGTGGAAGGAAACAAAAGTTGTTGTGTTATTTTATATTATTACAATTCTTTTATGTGTAGTTGGTTTTTTAGCTTTAAAATTTTACAAGTAGATATGTTTTGTAAATACCAATATAATTGGTAGTATAAAAACACTGTAATAAGACAGGAGAATGCCTTCTACAGGTTTTAAGGGGGTATATAATGAATTCCAAAAAACCATTTGATTTTTTAATATTTATGACGGTTTTATTGCTTCTTTCATTAGGGACGATAATGGTGTTTAGTTCAGGTGCTCCCCACGCCTACCATCATATGCAGGGAGATACCTATCACTTTTTAAAAAGACAGCTGGTTTATCTTCCCATAGGACTTTTTGCAATGTTTGTAACTATGAATATTGACTATAGAAAGTTAGGAAAGCTTTCGCCACTATTTTTAATTGGAAGTATAGGTCTTCTTGTTCTTGTACTTGTTCCAGGAGTGGGTGCTGAATATAATGGAGCCACAAGGTGGATTAATATTGGGGGGCAGACAGTTCAACCTTCTGAATTTGCAAAGCTTTCTATTATACTGTTTTTTTCCCATAGTCTTTCAAAAAGAAAGGATAAACTAAAATATTTTTTTAGAGGACTGCTTCCTTATCTTATTTTACTTGGCATATTTGCAGCTTTATTGATGAAACAGCCTCATCTTAGTGCTACACTTGTAATTTGTGCAGTTGCAGGAATAATACTCTTTTGTGCAGGTGCTAAAATAAGGCATTTCATTTTGTTGGGAATCCCTGCTGTAGTTGGAGTTTTTGGACTGATATTAACTTCTCCATATAGATATAAAAGGCTTATTTCCTTTTTAGACCCCTGGTCGGATACACAAGGTGGGGGATGGCAAGCTGTTCAGTCCCTATATGCTATTGGTTCAGGTGGTCTTTTTGGAAGAGGGCTTGGAAAGAGCTTGCAAAAATTCCTGTACATCCCAGAGCCTTACAATGATTTTATTTTAGCTGTTTTAGCTGAGGAATTAGGATTTATAGGAGTTTTTACTGTTTTGTTGCTATTTTTAATATTTATTTGGAGGGGAATAAAAATTTCTCTAAATGCCCCGGATGCTTTTGGATGTTTGGTGGCTGCAGGAATTACTTCTTTGATAGCTGTACAGGTTATAATTAATGTAGCTGTTGTTACATCTTCTATGCCTGTAACAGGAATGCCTCTTCCCTTTTTTAGTTATGGGGGAACATCTCTTGTATTTTTACTAAGTGGAATAGGCATTTTATTAAACATATCAAAACATTCTAATTATGACAGAGTTTGAGGTGAAAGATTTTGAGAGTACTTATAAGTGGGGGAGGAACTGCAGGGCATATAAATCCTGCCATTTCCATTGCAAAGCACATAATGAAAAAAAATAAACATGCAGAAATTTTGTTTGTGGGGACTAAAAAAGGTCTTGAATCAAAACTAGTGCCAAGGGAAAATTTTCATTTAGAAACTATAAAGGTAAGAGGTTTTCAAAGAAAGCTTTCTTTAGATACCTTTCTTACAGTAAAGGAGCTGTTTCAAGGTCTTTTAGAAGCCAGAAAAATAGTAAAGGACTATAAACCTGATGTTGTCATTGGTACAGGTGGGTATGTATGTGGCCCTGTGGTTTTTAATGCTGCCAAAATGAAAATCCCCACTTTGATTCATGAACAAAATGCATTCCCAGGAGTGACAAACAGAATTTTATCAAGATTTGTTGACAGGGTGGCAATTAGTTTTAAAGAAGCAGAAAGCCATTTTAAGAAAAAAGAAAAAGTTGTATTTACAGGAAATCCTTTAAGAAGTGAAATGTTTGAAGTGGAAAGAGATGCATCCCGCCAAAAACTTAAAATTCAAAAAGATGAATTTTTTGTAGTGATATTTGGAGGAAGCAGGGGAGCGGAAAAGATAAATCAAGAGGTATCAGAACTTATTAAAAAGTATAATAATGAAATGAATTTTAAACTGTTATTTGCAACAGGTGAAAAGCAGTATGAAAAAATATATGAAAATCTTAAAAAGTACAGGACAGAAAATATAAATGTGGTTCCGTATATTTATGATATGGCAAATGTCATGGCTGCTGCAGATTTAGTTGTGGCAAGGGCTGGAGCAATGACTTTAAGCGAACTTACTGCACTTAAGGTACCTTCAATATTGATTCCTTCTCCATATGTTACAGCAAATCACCAGGAATATAATGCAAGGGCTTTAGAAGAAAATGGGGCGGCAGTTGTTATATTAGAAAAGGATCTTACATCTGATATACTCTATAAACAGATACTTAGTTTATCTCAAGACAAAAATTCTTTAAAAAAGATGTCTTCTAATGCAGGAAAGCTTGCTATAACTGATGCAGCAGATAAAATTTATACAATGATAAATGAAATTGTAAACAAAAATTAATAAATTAAAAAGCCATAACAAAAAAGAACTCCTAAAGAAGCGTTCACTTAGGGATTGAAGAAAAACTTAAATGAACAGCTTCAAGCGGACCAAAAAAGGACCAGTCACAATCAGGCATGAATGCTGAAGTGACTGGTTTTTTATAAAGATATTATTTTTGAATTAGCGATTGATATTAATCTATATCAATCCTAAATACTTCTCAAAGAATATCATTAGCTTTTCGATAATTCCTTGCTTTTTCGCAGCTCTGCCTCCACCAAAGCGGGATACAGGTGGCATGATTTTATCAATGGCTGTACCGGTCGTTTTAAGCATTCCGTCTCGGAAAGCATTGTCGATGAAACGGCGGGTTTCTTCAGGCTTTAATCTTTCTTCTTCTATAATTGCTGTAATATCCGCTTCCTTACGCTCATGGAGGAATTTACGCCAATC
>JAAYTS010000104.1 GCA_012517995.1 Clostridium sp. | reverse complement strand
ATAGCTATCATGGAAGCAACATCTAAGCCTTTTTGTGAACCCAGTCCATCTGCTATGCAAATAAATAAAACGTTCTCATTTAAAATGAAACCAGAAAAAGCATCTTCCATATGTTTTTTCTTTTTTCCTATATCAGAAAAACCATAATAATTAAAATTTGCCAATTTCTATCCTCCTTTTTTTAAAATATAAGCAATTATATATAGCAAATTACTTGCTATTGCATACATTTAGATTAGTTCTTGATGCAAGAATATTGTTTTATTTTATTTTAAGTGTTTTGCAATAAAAAAACAAAATAATACACCGTTTTTTTTAGAAATAATAAAACGGTGTATTGTTGATGAATTTACTAAACTAAAATTCGTTATTAATAATTTGTGTTTTTATCTTAGTATCAGGACAAATGTCAAATTTGACCTTGCTTGTATGGGTTCTTCTTGGGCTATACCCATCAAACTGAAGATATATTTCAAATTCATACTGTTCCCTAACTCTTGTCTTTTCTCTATTAAGAGATACTTGAGTGCCATAAGGAGGTATATATGCCCTCCACCATTGAACAGCTGTTAATGGAGTCGCATACCCCTGTGGTCCTTCTTCTAATCCAGAGTAATAATTCATGGTTTGAGTAACAGTTCCTGCTGTAACAACATATTCTCCATTAACCTTTCTATCTATATCATCATTAACCCATGCAGGAACTTTAACGTAAACTGTAGAGTTAGCAGCCTCATTTCGAGTTAATCCATATGTTTTTGATATTACATCAAATCTAGTTGCTCTTGGTACAATACTTTTCGGACCAATCCATATAGAAATATTATCTTCATTGTAGTAGGTCTTCCCACTCCTGTTATTCTTATCTCCTAACCTTACAATTTTGTATTCGGGCGAAGTTGTAATTCTAGTATTTCCTGCCCTATCTTTTTGAAAAACATGTATCCACCATGAGCCTGGTTCAGTTATATTCACATCAAAAGAACTATAATCATTTCTCCCATCTGCTGTAGTTACATTAACTGAACTCATACCTGAGCTGCTCGTAGGACTATTATTTAAAACATATCTTGTTTCAGTTATTCCAGATAAATTATCCCCTACAGTAACCGTTATTCTTAAATCTTCATCAATATAACTTCGATTATCTGATGAAAAAGTTGCAGCATAGGGTAAAGTTGAATCATATTTGTACAATCCATATGTTTTATTTGTCATTCTATTTCTAGCAATATCTTCTGCATATACATTTATGTTGTAAATACCATCTTTATTAATAACAGCATTTTTTGTTTCACTATTACTACCTTTTTGAAAATTTTGCTTTATAGTAGATTGTCTTAAATAACTAGTATCAATTATTTCAAAATAAGTATTGTCACTCCAAAAACCTGAAAGATTATCTTTTATAGTTACAGGTACAGTTATCGTATTATTTGTCCACTCCCTACTTGATGGATTTAATGCTGTAAGTGTAGGTAAACTTTTATCTAAGAAATATGTTCCAGATTGAGATGAATATTTTTCAGAAGGTTTTGTTGTTCTTCCTGATGGTGGACTCCCACTATCCCAACTTCCCCCCGATGGTGCACTACCACTGTTCCATGATCTACTTGATGATTCCCAATTAGTTACCTCTGCTTGCAAAACTATGTTTCTTAATTCTGAACTAATATTATAATTTCCAGATGTTCCGTTGATGGTT
>JAAYTS010000103.1 GCA_012517995.1 Clostridium sp. | reverse complement strand
GCTGGGAAATGGCAGTTATTTTTAATAAAGTGAACCTTTATTATTTTACCGGCACCATGCAAGAAGGAATGCTTTTAATCCCACGGGATGATGAGGCAACCTTGTGGGTTAGAAGAAGCTTTGAAAGGGCTGTGGATGAATCTCTTTTTCCTTCCATTAAACCAATGAGAAGCTTTAGGGATGCAGCTCAAAATTTTACAAGCATTCCAGATACTATATATCTTGAAACAGAGTTTGTTCCTCTTGCCTTTTATGAGAGATTCCAAAAGTATTTTCCTTTTAAAAATGTGAAATCTCTAGACGGGCAGGTTTCTAATATACGATCAATTAAAAGTCCATATGAGTTAGATATAATGGAAAGGTGTGGAACCATCCACAAAAAGATACTGGAAGAACGTGTTCTGGAAATTCTTGAAGAAGGAATAAGTGAAGCTGAGTTTGCAACAAAGTTATATTCAATAATGGTGGAAGAAGGACATCATGGGATAGCACGTTTTGGAATGCTTGATACTGAAATACTTATTGGACATATTTGTTTTGGAGAAAGCTCCATTTACCCAACATACTTTAATGGACCTGGAGGAAATTATGGGATGAGTCCTGCAGTACCACTTTTAGGAAGTCATGAAAGAAGACTTAAAAAAGGTGATCTGGTATTTGTTGATGTTGGCTGTGGTTTAGAAGGTTACCATACAGATAAGACAATGACATATATGTTTGGCAAATCCCTTCCTGATGATGTAATAGCACAGCACAAAATTTGCCTTGATATACAGAACAAAATTGCATTAATGTTAAAACCTGGCGCAGTTCCAGCAGATATTTACAGAAGTATAATGGATGGTCTTACTCCAGAATTTAAACAAAACTTTATGGGATTTGGTGAAAGAAGTGTAAAGTTTTTAGGTCATGGAATAGGTCTTCATATTGATGAAATGCCTGTTATTGCAGAAGGATTTGAAGAACCTCTCAAAGAGGGTATGGTGCTGGCTTTAGAGCCTAAAAAAGGTATTGAAAATGTAGGAATGGTAGGAGTTGAAAATACTTTTAAAGTAACCGGTGAGGGTGGAATATGTATAACAGGGGATAACGAAGGTTTGATACCTGTATTTTAGATAATTGCTCCAATAAGCCATATATCTGTATGTTTCAATCAAAACCTAAATATTAAGATATTTAATTTGGGGTTTTGACCTATAAATTTAATTGCTGTTCTTAAGTGACGTTTTTGTTATTTTAAAGTCACTGCCCTGTCACTTAAGAAGGATATAATTATGGCATAAACTAAAAATAGGAGATGAACGGTATTATGGAACTGTTGAGAGTAGAAAATCTTACAAAAACATATGGAAAAGGGGAAAATGAAGTAAGGGCGTTAGACGGGGTCACATTTTCTGTAAAAAAGGGTGAGTTTATAGCAATTATTGGTCCGTCCGGATCGGGAAAATCTACATTGCTGCATATTTTAGGCGGTGTGGATAAGCCCACCGGCGGAAAAGTGTATGTGGACGGTCAGGATGTCTATGCAAAAAATGATGAGCAGCTTGCAATTTTCCGAAGGAGGCAGGTAGGGCTTATATACCAGTTTTACAATCTTATTCCTGTACTGAATGTAACAGAAAATATTACCCTGCCTGTACTTATGGACGGCAGAAAGGTAAATAATGAAAGATTAGAAGAGCTACTTGATACATTGAAGCTTAAAGGAAGGGAAAATCATCTTCCAAATCAGCTTTCAGGAGGTCAGCAGCAGCGCGTATCCATAGGCAGGGCATTAATAAATGCTCCGGCTGTTGTCCTTGCTGATGAACCTACAGGGAACCTTGATTCAAAAAACAGTCAGGAGATTGTTGAGCTTTTAAAACTTTCAAATAAAAAATACAATCAAACTTTGATTATTGTTACACATGATGAGAATATTGCCCTGCAGGCTCAGCGCATTATTGCCATTGAAGACGGAAAAATCACCCGAGATGAGGTGATTGGCAGGTGAATATAATTAATAAAGTGACTCTTCAAACTCTCAAAAGAAATAAAATAAGAACACTTGTGACCATCATAGGAATTATTTTATCAGCATCAATGATTACAGGGGTTACCACTTCAGTGTCAAGCCTGCGGGATTTTTTGTTGGATGTAGCTATTTCACAGGATGGAGATTGGCATGGCGGGGTGTACAATATAAAAAAAGCACAGATTGATGAATTAGGAGAAAACCCCGATGTAGAGTCTTATACATGGCTCCAAAATATTGGTTATGCAAAGCTGGAAGAATCCCAAAATCATTTCATGCCCTATCTTTTTATCGGGGGAATGGACGATGTTTTTAAAGATGTAATGCCGGTTAATTTAATAGAGGGAAGAATGCCAGAAAGCAGATTAGAGATAATTCTCCCTCAGCATTTAGATACCAACGGTGGTGTAAAGCATTCAATAGGTGATGTGCTTTTACTTGATATTGGAAGTAGGATTTCTGACGGTTTTGAGCTTAATCAGGATATTGGATATTTAAATGGGGAAAATGGTGGAACAGAAGAAACAGAAGAATTAGAAATAAGAGAGCAGCGGATTTTCACGGTGGTGGGATTTTATGAGCGCCCAAGTTTTGAGCCTTATGTAGGTCCCGGATATACTGCTTTGACTTTATCAGATAATACCGGTGCAGACAATTATGATGTGTATATCAAAGTAAAAAAAATTAAAAATATTTATAATTTTTTAGATACCAATTTTCCTGAAAACAAAAGAGAAACTAACACAGATTATCTTCGGCTTAGAGGTGTTTCAGATGATATCGGTTTTAATAAGGTATTGTACGGACTTGCCGGGGTTTTAATTGCCCTTATAATGTTTGGCTCAATTTCATTAATATACAATGCTTTTTCCATATCCGTCAGTGAACGGACAAAGCAGTTCGGGCTTTTATCATCTATAGGTGCAACCAAGAGACAGCTATTTAGAAGTGTGCTTTTTGAGGCATTTTTCTTAAGCATAATTGGTATACCCCTGGGCATATTATCGGGGATTGCTGGTATAGGTATAACATTAAAACTTACAAAAAACATGTTTATGTCTTTTTTGCAATATAGCACTGATGCAGAACTGGATTTATATGTTTCGGGAGGTGCTGTGATAGCGGCAGTATTAATAGGACTTGCTACCGTATTGATATCCGCATTTATTCCTGCAAAACGTGGCCTTATGGTATCCGCCATTGATGCCATAAGGCAGACCAGTGACATTAAGATTAAGGCTGGAAAGGTGAAAACCTCAAAAATCACCTATAAACTGTTTGGATTTGAAGGCATGATTGCCAGAAAAAATTTTAAACGTAACAAGAAAAAGTACCGTGCTACAGTAGTTTCTCTTTTTATGAGTGTGGTTTTGTTTATATCTGCCAGCAGTTTTTGTGCATATCTTACAAAAGGTACGAATTCTGTTATAGATGAGAAGGAGTATGACATTGTTTATGTCTATACACCTAACCTTAGTGAAAAGTGCACATTAGAGGAGTTATATATGGAGTTATCCGGAGTAAAAGGAGTTAAAGACAGCAGTTATGCATATTTTGAGCATAAAAATATTGAAGTTCCGGTAAGCAGCCTAAGTAAAGATTTTATCAATTATTGCAACAGTATATATGGGGAAAACCATCTTAACTACAAGTCAGGACATGAGACCTTTAATGCTATGATATATTTTATTGACAATGGCACATATGAAAAGTATCTGGATAAAAATTCTTATGATAAAAATTTATATTTAAACCCAGATTCACCATTGGCTGTTGTCAGGGATTTTACAAAGTTTTATGACGTTGGTAGGTATTACACATTTAATATACTAGAAGAAGAACCTGGAGATGTTAATTTTAAACAAATTAAGAAGATGGAAGAGTATTTTTATAATGGAGAGTACACTGATGAAATGGGAGAGACAATTTATTTTTTTAGAAGTAAACATTCTGAAAACAGTGAAGAAGAGCTGGAATTAACTTTTGATGAGGCAACAGAGGAACTAAATATAAAAATGGGTGTTGTTTCAGACAAAAAGCCCTTTTGTGTAGACAACAACTTTGGTAATACAATAACATTTTTATATCCCTACAGTGCCATTTCAGCTATTACAGACAGAGATATTGAAAGTGTGGAAACTATATTATATTTTAGGGCGAATGATCACAAGTCTGTATATAATAAAATGTACAGCATTTTAGAGGAAAAGGAATTACCGGTTT
>JAAYTS010000102.1 GCA_012517995.1 Clostridium sp. | reverse complement strand
GGTAATTTTGATAAGGGATTATATAATTTAACGGAAGAGGAAATTGAGTTATTAAAAGAACAAGAAGAGATAGATTTAATTGGAAAAACAATTGTTTTTGGACGTATTGGAAGTCCGGATTACTCTGACCGTACGGTAGCAGTTGGATATTTTGATGATGATATAGAAAAGGAATTAATGCACCTTCCCATTTCTAAAGGGAGATTTCCTGAGAAAGAAGATGAAATTGCAGTTGAGATGTCTACACTTATTTCCATGAATATTCAGCCTTTAGTTGGAGGTGAGATAAAATTTGTACTCTATGGCATGGATAAAAAGCTAATAGGGGAAAAAGCATATACTCTTGTTGGAATTATTGATGATCTTTCTTATAATTCTTTTCGTGAAAATAATGATATATCAAATCTTGATCCATGGAATTATGTATCGGAATATCCTGACCCTTTAGCAATTGTATCAAAAGAGGAGGGAGAAAAATATCCTGCTTTATATACTAATGTGCATCTTACTTATGTTGACGGTGATAAGATGGGATTTCCGTCTTTAAAAGAGTTTGATGAAGATGTGGCAAAGATTATTAAGGAAAAAAGTTCTAATGCTTTTGGAGGAAGAAAAATGGCAATATCAAGTTTTTTCTATTATCCTTCTGGTGGGAATATTTCTGAAAAGTTAATGGCAGGAGAAAAACAAGAACTTGCTAACAAATACAGGCTTATAAGAATATATGCATTTATATGTCTTATAATATCTGCGATATCAATTTATATGATTATATCCATATACTTATTAAGACGTCTTGAAAGTTTCAGGCTGCTTCGTTTATGCGGTATGACAAGGAAAAGGACTTTGAGAATAATGGTTATGGAGATGTTTATATTTGGGATAATAGGAACAGCAGCCGGTATGGTTATTGCTTCTCTTGCCCATGAAATTACTCTGTTTATAAGACATATAATTTATAATGTACCTATTTACAGGGGATATTTTATTGAGTATGTTCTTGAAACCCGTTCATTTAATCCGTTTATATTTACCGTTATTGTCACCGGGCTAACGGTACTTATAGGTTTTATTTATCCTTTTATAAAAGTTTTGAAAACTCCTATAGGTAGCAGCGAAATTGTTAAAAAAATCAGAGTAAAGAAATATGGAAATGCCCTTAGAAAAACCATAACTGCTCGCAGAAGTACTGCACTTATGATGCTTTTTATATTTATAACCATATTAAGCAGTACTCTTGGAATGATGGTAAGGGCAGGTAATGTGGCAAGTATAGAAAGACAGTCATTTACAGCACAAGTAATGACTGCTGGTTTTGACGGATATATTTCAAGAAATAAGTGGACTGATACCAGTAAGTTTGCAAATATAAATTATGATAAAGGTTTTCCATCGGATATAATTTCTGAGCTTGAGGAGAAAGAATATGTTTCATCAGTTTCAGCTGTGCTTACAGATCATACTGTAAGGGTTTATTTAGGGGAAGGGACAAGAGAAGATGAATTAAGAAAGAAATTATCTTCCATTGAATTAAAAAATCAGGTTGAAAAGGTGTGTCAAATAGATAAAACGATTGATTTTGACCGTGAATGGCAAAACTATTTGCAGTATTTTGAAGACTTTGGACTTGATGATACTTATGCGTATTACAGTATTCCCGTAGCTGCATGTAATGATTATCTTTTGTCACAGTTAGAAGAATATGTTACAGACGGAGAAATAAATATAGAGGCTTTAAATAGCGGGGAACAGGTTCTAATTATTGAACATAGCAATATTTTAGATAATGTTAAAAATGCATTTGAAGTAGGGGACAGAGTTAATATTTTAACTTCAGTTGCAGTTGATGAAAAACAAATATCAGAGCTTATTTATGACAGGCTTGCCTATCTTCCGCAGAAACCATTTTTTGCACATCCAGTGGTGGGAGGAATTATTACCGTTACAAATCCGGAAATTTCAAGTCTCCTTGAGTACATAGGGGATAATCCCGATAAAATCCCGGGATTCAATTTTGTCACCTCATTTGAAGGATACCGGGCATGGGGTTTTCCACAAAAGAATTATGACAAGGTGGGTATAAATCTTACCTCAGAAGAATATGCAGAAGAACTTGATGAGTTTATTTATAGTAAATTATCCTCTGAAATGGGAGTAACATATGTAAGTATGTCAGAGGAGCTAAAAGGTATCCAAAGGCAAATGAAAAACAAAGCTTTTGTATACCTGGTAATGCTTGTACTTATGTTGGCAATATTCGTGATAGGTTTTGCCAATTCATTTACAATGTACCTTAACAGTTCCATGAGGCATTTTTCTTCCCTTCGTGCCTTTGGAATAAGTCGGCGAAACCTTAAAAAGCATATTATAGTTGAATCTTTAAAACTTCCTGTAATTTGTGCTCTAATATCCGGGATAATATGCTTTTTAATAAAAAAGGCATATAAATTGCTTTTTGACTATCAGCAGGCACTGCTTACAGTTAAAGCTCCGGGAGCATCTCCGGATGAAGTTATGGTACTTCAGGAAAAATATACAAATATCCAAAATAAGTTTTTTATGGACTTTGAACTTTGGGAGCAGGATTTTATATCACCGCTTGTTGCCATAAGCCTTGGTATAGCCTTGCTTTCAGCAATTATCATCCTTGTTATACTTAGAAAATCAGATGACAGTATTATTGAAAAAATCAGGAGCAGTTTTAAGGAGGAGTAAAAATGAATATATCAGTTAAAAATCTTACAAAGGTTTACGGAAACACTGAATATGGTGTGAGGGCGTTAAACAACGTGTCTTTTGAGATACCTGATAAACAGTTTATTTCAGTTACAGGACCGTCCGGCAGCGGAAAATCTACTTTGCTTCACTTGCTAGGAGGAATTGAAACCCCTACATCTGGTACGGTTTTTTACGGTGAGGAAGATATTTATACCCTTGATGATAAAAGGCTTTCAGAAATAAGATGCAAAAAAATAGGCTTTGTATTTCAGTTTTACAACCTGATTCCTGAGCTTACTGCACATGAAAATATAATACTGCCTCTACTTATAGATAAAAAGAAAGTTGATAAAGATTATCTGGATGAAATAGTAAAAACATTGGGGATATCCGACAGATTAAAGCATCTTCCTTCCCAGATGAGCGGAGGCCAGCAGCAAAGAGTGGCAATAGCCAGGGCACTGATTAACAATCCGGAAGTTCTCCTGTGTGACGAGCCTACAGGAAACTTAGATACCAAATCAGGTACGGAAGTAATAGAACTTCTTAAAAAAGCACATGAAGTATTTGGAAAAACAGTGATAATAGTTACCCACGACCCTAAAGTTGCAGATTATACAAAGAGAAGAATACAAATTTCCGACGGGGAAATTATAAGTGATGATTTTAGACATTGAAAATAAGCACAAATACAGTGAATATAAATGTAAATAGACGTTGATAATTTAAAATGACTGTTATATAATTTAATACATACAAAAACATTGAAACTTAAAAAATACATCTCTTTAGGTAGTTTGGAAAAACTACTTAAAGAGAAATTTTATATTGAGGTGTATCTGATGGAAAAGGAAATTCTTACTTTAGAAGAAGCGGCGGAGCTTTTTAACGTCAGTGTAAAGACATTTATAAAGCTTCTTAAAGAAGAAAAAGTTCCTGCAAGGAAAATAGGGAGAGAGTGGAGATTTAGTAGAAAAGCCCTTATAGACTGGCTTTCAACAGGGGAGTCCCAGTATTATTCAGCAAGTGAAGCAGATACAAAGGAATACTATAACAAAGTTGCACCTAAATGGGAAGAAATTCGCCAAAATTACTATGACGAATCCATCAAAGACCATCTTCTTAAATTAGGGATACTTGAAAAAGATAAAACTGTCATGGATTTAGGAGCAGGAAACGGATATATTTCAATAGCTGTGGCAAAGCATGTAAAAAAAGTTATAGCAGTTGATATATCTGAAGAAATGATAAAAGAACTTAAGAAAAATGCAAAGGCTAATGGCATTAAAAATATTTATGCAATTGAAAGTGACGGCATTGATATTCCTGTGGAAGATGAAAAGGTTAATATAGTTTGTGCTAATATGTATCTTCATCATAAAGAAGAGCCTACACTTGCCATTAAAGAAATGGGGAGGGTGCTAAAGCCCGGAGGAATTGTATTTTTGTGCGATTTTTACCAGCACAAAGATATGGAACTTAAAGAAAAATTGCATGATATATGGCTTGGGTTTGACACTGAAAAAATAAAAAAGTGGTTTTTAGATTGTGGATTTACAGATGTTAAAATTACTGCAATTAAGCAAAATGAAAAAGAAAAATCCAAAGTTCCAAAAGCAAAAATATTTGCCCTTACAGCCATTAAAAAACACTAGTTATAAGGAGAGTTCTTTGTGAAAATATTAATTAAAAATGTTGATATAATTACATGCGACAGTGATAAAAAAATAATTAAAAATGCATTTTTGGCAATTGAAAATGGATATATAGTTTATATTGATAAAAATGAAAAAGCTGATTTTAAACCAGATAGGATTATTGATGGGAAAAACAAAGTTTTAATGCCGGGTTTAATTAATGCCCATACCCATTGTGGAATGACGATTTTAAGAAATTATGCCAATGACCTTAATCTAGAGGAATGGCTTTTTGATAATATTTTGCCTGCAGAAGAAAAACTTTTGCCAGAAGATATATACTGGGGTACTTTATTAGGAATTTCTGAGATGATTAAAACTGGTACTACAGCTTTTTTAGATATGTATCTACATATGGACCAGGTGGCAAAGGCAGTGGCGGATACTGGCATTAGGGCAAACCTTTCAAAAAACCCATTGGATTTTGATGAAAATGGAAAAATAATCAAAGAAGATTATAGTTTTTTTGAAAACTGGAACAATGCAGAAAATGGAAGAATCAAAACATCCTTTGAAGTACATTCTGTCTATCTTTTTAATGAGGAATCATTAACCCAATCAGCAAAATGTGCAAAAAAACTGGGTGCAAGGATAAATATACATATACTTGAGACTGTACGTGAAAGGGAAGACAGCTTTAAAAAGTACAAAATGAGTCCTGCTGAGATAGCTTTAAAAACAGGGATTTTAGATGTGCCTGTGACTGCAGCCCACTGCGTGCATTTATCTCCAAAAGATATTGAGATAATAAAAGAAAAGAAGGTGGATGTGGTTCATAATCCTAGCAGCAATTTAAAGCTAGGAAGTGGCATTGCCAAAGTACCTGAGCTTTTAAAGTCAGAAATAAATGTAGCCTTAGGAACTGACGGTGCAGCCAGCAACAACAACCTTAACATGCTAGAAGAAATGCATTTGGCAGCACTGATACATAAAGGGGTTAATATGGACCCAACTTGTGTTAGTGCATATGATGTTTTAAATATGGCAACTGTTAATGGGGCAAAGGCTTTGGATTTTGAAGGGGAAATAGGTGTTATAAAAGAGGGAATGAAAGCAGATGTTATATTAATTGATATGGATAAACCCCATATATGTCCTGTAAATGATTTAGTTTCAGCAGTTGTATATTCAGTACAGGGCTCTGATGTAGATACCGTAATTATTGACGGAAATATTGTAATGGAAAAGGGAGAACTTAAAACCATTGACGAAGAAAAGATTAAATTTGAGGTTGGCAAAATAGCAAAAAGAGTTTTAAAATAAAACTAAAAAAGGCTCTACCTTCCATGAGGCAGAGCTTTTTTTATAAATTTGCTAAAGTTTCTTTATTGTATTAAAAGCTATCTATAATACCTAACAAGTAGCGGCTTAGTAATATTGCATCTCCTGAGTTAATTATACCGTCACCATTTACATCTGCTGCCAATTTACCTTCTGGGAAAGGGAAAGTATCAATTATTTCTAAAATATATCTACCCATTAAAGTGTAATCCATTGAATTAATGTAGCCATCGTTGTTAATGTCCCCAAGGGTATAATTGCCTGTTGGCGGTGGTGTTGTTGGAGAGTCTTTTAATTCAAAACTCATCCAGTTAATATTAAATAGTTCGCCATCAGCATAAAGTCTTATAGTCTGATTTCCAGCGTCTAAGTTAACTTCAGATGATATGGTAGTCCAATTTTGCCAGCCGCCGGTATTAGGCACTGTAACGGTGGTAAGTACATTGTTGCCGCTTCTTAGTGAGAATTTACCTGAATCAGATTCACTTGCAATTCTAAACTCTACTTTGTAAGTTCCTGATTTAAAAACAGTTACAACATAATCTAACCAGTCCCCAACATCTATATAACCTACATTTTCTCCCCCTTCTGTACATGGTTCCAGCTCAATTCCACTCATTTGGTCATAGTTTTCTGCTTCAATAACACCTGGTATTTTTTTGTCAGGCTGTTGAGGTATAATGGTAGGGTCAGTAGTAGGTGGAGGCGTTGTCGTAGGTGGTACTGGAGGATTGTAGTTTTGCTTCATTACCGTTTTTACAAATCTTCCCGACTGGGTTAAATTAGAGTCATTCCAGCCGCCATGGGCACTTGAACCAGGATTAAGTGCTGCTGATGCTTCTGCTTTGTCACAAAGAGACCAATTAACCCAACTGACATTTTTTTGATTTAAAAAGTCAATCCATTCTTGTGCTTGAGGGATAAAAGGACCACCGTCCCCGGATGCATCACTGGTTCCCCACTCACTTACAAAGATAGCAGCATTTTTGCTCATTGCATAGTCAATTCTGGATCTGAGTTCATGTCCATGAGTTCCAGAATAGAAGTGAAGAGTATACATAACATTATCAAATCTTAATGGGTTGTCAGCTGCATTGTGTATGTCCTGACTCCACATACTTGTACCTACCAGAACTATACCATCAGGGTCATTTGCCCGGATGACAGGAATAACTTCTTCGGCATATGGTTTAATTTGCCCATCCCAGCTTACTCCCCAGCCATTTGGTTCATTACATATTTCATAAATAACATTTGGATAATTGCCAAATCTTGATGACATTTCATTAAAGAAATCTTTTGCTTGATTTTTGTACATATTTGGGTCACCGTCTTCTAGTATGTGCCAGTCAATAATTACATATATACCTAAATCAATACAAATTTCTACTGCCTCTATTACTTTGTTTTTAACTGATGGATTGTGAATATATCCTTTGGAATCAGTGTACATAGCAGCACGAAAAACTGTCATTCCCCAGTCATCTCTTAATGTTTTAAGGCTGTCATAATTAACAAACTGAGGATACCACTGAAGTCCGTGGGAGCTCATTCCCCTTAACTGGATAGGTTGTCCATATTGATTACACAACTGATTTCCAATAACTTGAAGCTGACCATGGGTTGCAACAAAATCAGATGATGCACTACCGGGGATAACTACAAGGACAGAGGTAACAATGGATAAAATTACAGTTAACAACAATGTTTTGAAAATTTTACCTTTCATTAAAAAAAACATTTCTTATCTCCTCCTAAAATTTAATAAAATTATATGAAACAAATTTTTAGACTTTATTTATAATTGACAAACTAAACTTTTACTTTAATCATCTTAAATAAAATTTCTTGGAATAAAAGATTGTTGCGATATGCCGTTTAAAGCTAAATATAGAAAATTCAACTGTAGAACTGTAATCTTACACCACATTAAATTTAATGTGGTGTAAGATAAACTTTATATTTTACGTTGGTTTGCTTATTTTTTATACTATTAATGTACAACTAGTGATTCTTATATTAGTGCTGTACAAAGGTGCTTAACAAAAGCGAAATATAAAATGCCAGAACGAAGTTGTATTTGTTTTTCAAGGTTCCTACAATATCATTATAGCATTAGTTTGGTAAATTTACTAATCTTTTTTGAAAATTCATATAGTTATAGTAAAATTAATTTTTACCTCAAAACTCTTTTAATTCTCCTTGGTATGCCACAATGGTTTTAAGTAAATCTTCATCTCTTGACGAGCTACCAACCATAATTTCAAACTCACCAGGCTCCACACATCTTTTACAGTTTGCATTTACAAATGAAAATGATGTAAGGGGAAGTTGAAATTCAACGGTTTTAGTTTCCTCAGGATTTAGAAAAACTTTTTTAAACTCTTTTAATTCTTTTATAGGAGTGGTTACAGAAGTATATATATCATTTATATAAAGCTGTACTATTTCTGAACCTGCCACATTACCTGTATTTTTCACTTGGACAGATACAATTAAATTTTCATTACAATCAATTACCGTCTTTGATGTTTTAAGGTTAGAGTATTCAAAAGTTGTATAAGAAAGCCCATATCCAAAATGAAAAAGTGGCTCAGGCTCCATATCTGCATACTTTCCTCCATGCCAGCCAGGAAGCTGGTTATAATAAACAGGCTGCTGCCCTACTCCTTTAGGGAAGGAAATGGAGAGTTTTCCACATGGGTTGTAATCCCCAAATAAAATTGAAGAAACTGCATTTCCACCTTCCATGCCAGGATTCCATGCTTCCACTATGGCATCAGCATTTTCCTTTATCCATGGAATTGTAAGTGGTTTTCCGTTAATAAGAACCACAATAAGAGGTTTGCCTGTATTTTTTAATGCTTTAAGTAATTGTTCCTGTGCCCCTGTAAGGTCTAAAGCAGCTCTGTCACGGGTTTCACCATTTAAAACTATAGTATCGCCTATAACTGCTATTACAATATCGGATTTTTCTGCTATCTCAACTGCACCTTTAATATTTTCATTTTTTTCATCAATTACATGGCAGCCTTTTTCATAATATACTTCAAAGTCTTTACCTGCACGTTTTTTTATTCCTTCTAAAATGGTTACAATATTAGAGATATCATAATCAGGATGATATTCTATAGTTGGTATTTCAGGATGATATCTAGGACCAAAGGACCAGTCCCCTAATTGAGCTTGTACATCATCGGCATTTGGTCCGATTACAGCAATTTTTTTCACATTATCTGTTATAGGTAAAACATTATTATTCTTAAGAAGGACAATAGATTCAAGAGCACTTTCGTATGAGGCTTTTATATGTTCTTGGCATCCCATAAAAATTTTATACTTATCAGAGTCAGGATATCTTTTGTGGTCAAATAATCCTAGCTTAAATTTAATTTCAAGAATTCTAGAGCAGGCATCATCAATGAGAGATTCAGAAATAACACCTTCTTTGACTAATTCAACAGCATTTTCAAAAAAATCAGGAGTGGACATTATCATGTCATTGCCGGCTTTAATGGCAATTTCACAAGATTCTTTTATGGTAGAGGCAATTTTTTGTAAGTTGTGCATGTGGCCGACATTATCCCAGTCTGTAATAACAACACCTTCAAAGCCTAATTCATCTTTTAAAACATCTTTAAGCAGCCACTTATTAGCGGAGCATGGAACACCGTCAATTGCCTGGTAGGCAACCATAAATGTGGCACATCCAGCATCTACAGCATCTTTAAAAGGAGGCAGGAAGATGGACCTTAGTTTTCTTTCAGAAACATCACTTTCAGAAGCATCCCGTGCACCTTGAGTTTCGCCATATGCTATAAAATGCTTAGCACAAGCTAATATACTTTCAGGATGGGAAAGATCTTCACCCTGATATCCTCTTATCATGGCAGCTGCCAATTTACCTGTAAGATAAGGGTCTTCACCAAAAGTTTCATCAACCCGTCCCCACCTTGCATCTCTTGCAAGACAAAGTACAGGAGAAAAAGTCCAGTGCAAACCTGTTACACTTACCTCTTTAGCAGTTATATTTCCTACTTTTTCAACTAATTGAGGATTCCAACTAGAAGAAAGAGCTAATTGAGATGGAAAAACAGTTGCACCACTATGAAATGCATGACCGTGAATTGCGTCAATTCCAAATAATAAGGGTATACCAAGTCTTGTTTCTTCAGCAGCCATTTTTTGTAAACGGATTGCCTTCTCCCCTGTAACATGTAAGAAAGATCCTATGTTTCTTTCTTTTATCCAAAATTCAGCATTTTCATTTCCATCAATTTGACACATTTGTCCTATTTTTTCTTCTAAAGTCATTTTAGAAATAAGGTCTTTGGTTCTTTCTTTTGGACTTTTAGATGAGTCGGTATAAATAGCGCTCATTCTTACACCTCCATGTAATTACTATAATTATAAACATTCTCTCATTAACTAGGATATTAGACAAGGCTTTTTTAAAATTTATCTAACAAAAATGAGACTTGTAAAAATACTTATTATGAAATAAAATATAAATATAAGGATTTTTTTTGTTGACTGTTTGATTCATTTCTTGGAAGTACTAAATCCACATATAATAAAATCAATTAAACTTCACTCTTTATTTTAAATACGGTAGGAGATATGTATTTGAAAACAATTAAATATCAGGAGGTAGCACATGACAATTTTTAGATGGGGTTGTGAAACCATAAAAAAATCTGGTCCAGTTCAAAAAATTAGTTGCAGCAATTGTAAAAATGAACTTAATTTGTATTTGCAAAAAGTAACAAGCTGGATTACATTGTTTTCTATCCCTATAATACCATACCGGATAAAATATTTATTAGCATGTTCTGATTGTTGGCATTCTTTAGAATTAGAAAAAGAAGAGTTTAAAAAGCTAAAAGGTTTGGTGAATAAGAAAGATAATTCAATGTCTGAACAGGACATAATAAGAACAGATAGTGTAGTTATGAATACAGGAAGAGTTATTAGAACTGAAACTCAGATTAATTTTATCAGGCAGATGAAAGAATTAAAATCTAATAAAAAAGATTAAGTCTATTTAAAAAAATAACACATCTTCTAAAATGGAGCGTATCTAAATAAATTAATTCTTTTAAAAAGTAAGATATTCTTGAGTTTAAAGAACATCTTCTTTTTTTGTGTTTTAAAATTTTAAATAAATCAATAAAAAAACCTTGATTAGAAATAAAATTTATGTTAAGATTACACAGGGTAAACACAAATGTTCGTGGGCGGAGGACAGAAAATATGGATAATGCTTCTAAGTACTATCTTGTTGATGCTTCTGTTTTACCTAAAGTTTTTACAAAGGTTATAGAAGTAAAGAGAATTTTAGAAAGCGGAACAATAAAAAATATAAATGAAGCTGTTAAAAAGGCAGGCATAAGCAGAAGTGCGTACTACAAGTACAAGGATTTTGTGTTTCCATTTTATGAAACATCCAGAGGAAAAGTTATAACACTTTTTTTTACCGTTGAAGACTGTCCGGGAATACTATCGGGTATTTTAAATAAAATAGCAGATTCAGGAGCCAGCGTGGTTACAATCAATCAAAATATACCCATAAACGGATTTGCAAACATTACAATTACAGTTGAAACAGGAGAAATGACAACTGATATTAAGGATATACTGATGGAAATAAAAAAAATAAAAGGAGTAAAAAGCCAAGAAATTATTGCTAGAGAGTAGTTTTAGGTAAAAATTTAAGGAGGTTTAAAATAATATGATTAATGTAGCTGTATTAGGTTATGGGGTAGTAGGTTCAGGAGTTGTTGAAATAATAAAAAAGAATTCTTTAAGTATATCTAAAAAGGCGGGAAAACAAATTGTAGTAAAACGTATACTGGATATAAGAGATTTTCCTGATAGCCCTGATAAGGATATAATAACAAAAAATGCTGATGATATTTTTAATGATTCTGATATAAATGTAATTGCTGAGACAATTGGCGGCATAACTGTTGCTTATGAATTTACCAAAAAAGCCCTTATGCAAGGGAAGCATGTTGTTACATCAAATAAAGAACTTGTTGCAACACATGGACCAGAACTTTTAAAACTAGCCCGACAAAACAGTGTGAATTATTTGTTTGAGGCAAGTGTAGGAGGAGGAATCCCCATTATAAGGCCTTTAAACAGGTGTTTAGCAGCTAATGAAATTAACAGTATTGTTGGGATTTTAAATGGAACTACCAATTATATTTTAAGTCAGATGAAAAAAGAGGGAAAAGAGTTTGGTGTTGCTTTAAAAGAAGCACAAAAGAACGGCTATGCTGAAGCAGATCCTACTGCAGATATAGAGGGTCATGATACATGTAGAAAAATAGCAATTTTATCTTCTATTGCATATGGTGAATTTGTTGATTATAAAAAGATTTATACAGAGGGAATAACCAATATTACACCAGCTGACATAATATATGCTGAAAATATGAATTCCACAATAAAATTAATAGGAATGAGTGAAAAGGTAAATGGAATGATAAAAACAAAGGTAAGTCCTGTTATAATAGAGAACACTCATCCTTTAGCAGGTGTTGAAGATGTTTTTAATGCTATCTTGGTAGATGGTGATGCTATTGGGGAAGCTATGTTTTATGGTCGTGGTGCGGGAAAACTTCCTACAGCCAGCGCTGTAGTTGCAGATATAATTGAAATTGTGAAGCATTGGGGTTCTTTTGGCAGACATAAATGGAATGTTAAAGAAGAAAACAATGTTATTGACATTATGGAAACTGAATCAAAATTCTTTGTGAGAATAAAAGTAAAGGATAAAAATAAAGGAATAAATGAAATAGAAAAAATCTACAAAAAAGTTCAGTGGGTAAAACCTTTAGATATCCAAAATGGTGAAGAAATAGCTTTTATAACTGAATGTATTTTGGAAAAAGACGCCAAAGATATTTTGGAAAAAGTTAGCCAATTAGATTGTGTAGATAAAGTTTTAAATACAATAAGGGTATTTAATTAAGGATATATTAAAACTAGATTTGGAGGATTATTATGAAAGTAGTTAAGTTTGGAGGAACATCACTTGCAAGTGCTGCTCAAATTAAAAAAGTTTGTGATATTGTTTTATCTGATTCTAAAAGACGTTTAATAGTTGTTTCTGCCCCAGGCAAAAGATTTGATGATGATATTAAAGTAACAGATTTGTTGATAGATTTAGGAGAAAAGTATTATCAGGATAAAAAAGCTGAAGAAGAGTTTAAAAGGGTTATTGACAGATTTGATGAGATAGTTAAAGGCTTAGGATTAGGTGAAGAAATAATAAATATGGTTTATGAAGACTTAAAGAAACGTCTTGAAGGCAGCTATGGCAGTAAAGAAAAATTTATAGATGTAATGAAGGCGGCAGGAGAGGACAATAATGCTAAAATAATTGCAGAGTATTTAATAAGCATAGGTGTTAGTGCAAAGTACATCAACCCAAAAGAGGCAGGCATGTTATTAAGTGAAGAGTGCGGAAATGGCCGTATATTGCCTGAGGCTTATGATAATCTAAAAAAACTTTCTGATAGAGAAGAAATAATGATTTTTCCTGGATTTTTTGGATGCTCAAAAAATGGGGATATTGTTACATTTTCCAGGGGAGGCTCAGATATTTCAGGCTCAATACTTGCAGCAGCTGTTAATGCAGAAGTTTATGAAAACTTCACTGATGTGGATTCGGTATTTGCAGCAGACCCTAAGATGGTTGAAAATCCAAAGCCAATACCTGTATTTACATATAAGGAAATGAGGGAGCTTGCATATTCAGGGTTTTCAGTTTTACACGAAGAGACTTTTGAGCCTGTTTACAGAAAAAAAATCCCTGTGTGTATAAAAAACACCAACAACCCAACTGCTCCTGGAACATTAATTACTCCTGAAAGGGATTCTAAAGGCAGTACTGTTATAGGAATTGCAGGCGCTAGAGGATTTTGCAGTATTTATGTTACCAAATATATGATGAATAGAGAAGTAGGTTTTGGTAGAAAAATATTATCCATTATTGAAGATGAGGGATTGTCATACGAACATACTCCTTCAGGAATAGACGATATATCCATCATATTAAAACAAAATCAGCTTGATGAAGAAAAGGAGAATCGTGTAAAAGAACGTATTATAAAAGAATTAGAAGTGGATGATATATCCATAGAGCGTAATTTAGCTTTAGTTATGATTGTAGGCGAGGGAATGAGGGAAACAGTAGGTATTGCTTGTAGGGCAACTAATGCTTTAGCAAAAGCAGGTGTAAATATAGTGATGATAAATCAGGGTTCTTCAGAAGTTAGTATGATGTTTGGAATCCAGCAAGATGATAATGAAAAGGCTGTTAAGGCATTATATGATGAATTTTTTTAAAGTATAAAGTGATTTTAAACCTGGACTTGCAAAATAGGTTAAAAATATATATAATGAACTTGCCTTTAAAAATGATATAATTGGCATTTTTAAAGGCAAGATTCCTTAAAACGGGTATTTTTAGAAAGAAGCAAGTATATATATTAGATAAAAATATAGGGGGATGTACCAATGAGTTTATACCTGCTGTTGGAAATTTTTGCTGCATATGTACTTGATGTTTTATTAGGAGACCCCCCATGGCTCCCACATCCTGTTAAGTTTTTAAGATGGTTTGTTAAACTTATGGAAAAACTTATGAGAAATCTTGCGGAAGTGTTTTCTGCCAAAAAGGTAAAAGCTTTAGGAGACGATGTCATCCGAAATACTAAAAAGAAAAACAGAAATGAAAAATTTGCAGGTGTTGTGCTTGCCCTATTTGTTACAGCTTTTGCTTTCTTTTTTGTATATATAGTTATAAGAGTAGCTAAGGAAGTACATCCTATTCTTGCTAGTATAGTAAATGTTTATTTTATCTATACTGCTTTTGCAGCTAAAAGCACTGCAGCTGAAAGTTTTAAAGTTTTTGATGCGTTGAAGGAAAGGGATATTTTCAGGGCCAGAAAATTTCTTTCTACGGTGGCAGGAAAGAAAACAGAGAATTTAGATGAGAAAGAAGTAATAAAAGGAGCAGTTGAAATAACTGCTGAGAATACTTCGGATAATGTGGTAGCACCAATTTTTTATACTTTTATAGGTTCATTCTTTGGGCTGGCAGCACCTTTTGTGTATGCATTTAAGGCTATTAGTACTTTAGATTCAATGGTAGGCTTTAAGAATGAGAAATATAGATATTTAGGATGGGCTTCTGCAAAATTAGATGACATTCTAAATTTTATTCCTGCAAGACTGACAGGAGTTCTTATAGTGATAAGTGCCTTTATAAGCCAAAAGGATTATTCATCAAGTTATGCTATTATGAGAAGGGATAGAAGAAAACATTTTAGTCCCAATTCAGGTTATCCGGAAGCTGCTGTTGCAGGTGCTCTTGGAGTAAGGCTTGGGGGCAGTGGTCTCTACTTTGGTGACATAGTTGAAAAGCCTATAATAGGGGATCCAGTAAATGAGTTGGATATTAGAAATATAACCCAGGCAATAGTTCTTATGTACATAACATCTATTTTGTCATTGGTCTTGCTAACCATTCTTTATGTAGCAGCATACTTTTTAATGGGAGTTCTTGCATAAGGTAAATGAGGTGAGTTTTGAAAATGGGGGATGTTTACAAATCCTCAAAAGAGATGAAGTTTTTAAAAAAAAGAGAGCCATCATGCTCTCTAAATTTTATTTTAGTTACTGGTGGCAGCAGAAGTGGTAAGAGTACTTTTGCTGAATCAATGGCCAAAAACTATAAAAGTGATGTGTTATATATTGCTACATCTATACCTTTTGATGATGAAATGAAAATAAGAGTAAAAAAACATAAGATGCAAAGGCCTTTTAATTGGCATACCCTTGAAGCTTACAAAGATTTTGATATGCATTTTAAAAAAGATGAAAACAAAAAAGCAGTTGTTTTAATTGACTGTATAACACTTATGATCTCTAATATAATGTTTGAGGAGAATTTAGACTGGGAAAATGCAAGTGAAAATGAAATTACTAATATAGAAAAGAAAATAATAAATGAATTAGATAAGCTTTTAAGAGGGATAAAAGAAAAAGGTGCAACACTTATAGCAGTTACAAATGAAGTAGGGATGGGTATTATACCGGCAAATAAATTATCAAGAATTTTTGGAGATATTGCAGGCAGAGTTAATCAAAAACTCTCTAAAGAGGCCAGTGAAGTTTATTTTTGCGTATCTGGCATTCCTGTAAAAATTAAAGGATAATTTTTTGTACAAAGATTGTTTTTTAAAAGGAGACATATGAAGAGTATTAAAAGGTTTATTATAATGTTGCAGTTTTTCACAACAATACCTATAAAACAAAACATAAAATCCGATGTAGAGGATTATGGAAAGGGATTGGTTTTTGCCCCACTGGTGGGTTTAATTATTGGAATTATATTAACAGGCGTATATTATGGGTTGGAACGCTTTTTTTCTGCCCAAGTGATATTTGTATTTATAATAATAGCCTATATTATTTTAACTGGAGGAATTCATCTTGACGGTTTAGCTGATACATTTGATGGATTGTTTTCAGGAAAGTCCAAAGAAAAAATTCTCGAAATAATGCGTGACAGCAGAATTGGAACCAATGGGGTATTGGCCATTGTGTGCTTACTGTTATTAAACTACAAATTATTTTTATCTTTGGATGTACAGGATGTAAAAGTGATTTTAATTTTATTTCCTGCCTCAGGGAGAATAGCTTCTTTAATAG
>JAAYTS010000305.1 GCA_012517995.1 Clostridium sp. | reverse complement strand
GATAATCCTCGTCTTCAATTTCTATGTCGCTACTGCCAAGGACCTCGATTTCTGGAGACGCTTTATTGAAATGGCTGCGATCAGCTTGGGAGTGGCTGCAATCAGCTTTGGGATAGGTGTCCTTGTCAGGACGTTCCTTGGCGTGGACATATAGGTGGTGGTTCGATTTCCACCGCCGAAAATGCGTTTGATAGTCTGATTATACTGCCTGCCATTACGACATCTCCAGACAATCCTGCCTGAAAACCCTTCATCTTCGGAATTCCAATGTCTGAGAAAAGTCAATGGGGCACAGGCTTGATATTTAGCGCAGCGCTTAGCAGTCTGCGCCAGAATCACTGGGGTAATTTGGAAAGGTCTGTTATGATAAGAGTTGAAAAATCTTATTTCAAGAAGGAATTACTGAACATGTATTCTAATATATAAATGAACAACTATATTGATATAACGATCTCATATACTGAAATGGTCATTGCAAAAATTCCTTCTTCCACCATAGGCTTTGCCTGCACGGTGAAAGCACATATGCCTAGTAAGGGGGAGGACAATATCGTGCGCGAAGAGGATATAAAAAGAACAGACAAGTATGTAATACAGACCATAAGTCGAGCTATGAAGGTTATTGATGTGTTATCCAAGGAGCCTCAGGGCCTCACTCTTGATCAGCTTACCGATGTGGTAGGCCTACGGAGAGCGATGGTTTATCGAATACTGATAACCTTGGAACTAGAAGGATTGGTGGAGCGTACAGCGGAGAAGCCCATTACATATACGTTAGGTTTGAAGTGCTTAATGATTGGGGCAGGAATGCTTGCGTGGAAAGTAGCAATGCCTCAAACACAAGAGATTCTGGATGAAGCGGCCCAACACACGGGAGAAAGCGTAGGTTTGCACGTGCGGTGGGGAAGTGAGAGGCTGTGTATAGCAAGCAGCAGAAGTAGCTATCCTCCCATGTATCGAATAGAAGTGTTGAAAACAGCCCCGCTGTGTTTCGGATCTATAGGTAAACTTCTTCTCGCCTATATGCCTTACGAAGAGGCTAAGAGAGCACTTCAGGATTCGCTTCCGGTGATAAGGAGGTACCCGGGTACACCCAGCGAGATAGATGTTGTTCTTGGGGAGCTGGAAGTTATCAGAAGAAATGGCTTTGCAGTCAGTACTCAGGAAATGAGTTTTGATGCGAAAAGTGTTTCCATTCCTGTCCGGAATGCTGACAATAGCGTGTTTGCTGGGCTGGAGCTAGTCGCGAGAACGGAGCGATTGCCAGACAGCCGTATCCCTGAGCTGGTGGCAGAATTGAAAAAAGCGAGCAAACATCTACAACGTCTACTGAGAGGAGGTAGTGTTGGAGACTGAGTCCTTGAATGACACTGCAATCAAGTCAGTGAGCAGGCTTGTTTAAGAATTCAGACGTCCTTGTATATTAGACAATATGCATCGCACAATTGAGAACCGGGGGGATGACCTAATTATGGTTAGATGTAATGAAGTACCGCACAAGAAAGCGAGTATAAATGAACTTGAAGAGAAGGCTCACGAGGCGCGTCGACTGTTAGCCAAAACATTTGAAATAGCAGGTGGTGGACACTACGGAGGATGTATGTCAGAGATAGATGTCCTGACTGCTTTATACTTCCGTGTGCTGAATGTAGATCCCAAGAGACCGAAGTGGGAAGACCGGGATCGGTTCGTGCTAAGTAAAGGCCACGGTGCAGGAGGACTCTGTGCTGTATTAGCTCTGGCAGGGTTTTTCCCAGTAGAAGACCTTTCCACCTATAATCAGCTTGATAGTCCTTTCGGGATGCATCCTGATATGAACAAGATTCCCGGGGTTGACATGAGCACAGGATCTTTGGGATTAGGTATTTGTTCAGCTGTTGGCATGGCAATCGCCGCCAAACTTGACAAGAAGTCCTGGCGTGTATTCAGCGTTTTGGGCGATGGAGAATGTCATGAGGGAGTTGTTTGGGAAGCGGCAATGGCGGCCGGCCACTATAAACTGGACAACCTCATTGCCATAGTTGACAGGAACACTCTCAGCATGGATGGATGCACTGAGGAAGTAATGTCACTTGAACCGTTTAAGGAAAAGTGGGAAGCATTCGGATGGGCAGTGCGCTCCGTAAACGGGCACAACATGGCGGAGATAGTTGATGCACTGGAGGCTACGCCGTTCGAACCTAGCAAACCTTCCCTGATCATCGCACGAACTACTAAAGGTAAGGGCATATCGTTCATAGAGAATAGATGGGATTGTCACTACGCTGTCTTTAACGAAGAGCAAAGCGAACGTGCCAGAAAAGAACTTGAAATATGCTGAGTATTTAGAAACGCCAGGGGGGAACACGACATGGGTGCATTTGATATAGAACTCTATAGAAAACTCGGAACAAGAGATGCTTTAGGCGAGACGCTGGCTGAGATAGGCGGAGACTATCCGGATTTAGTGGTGCTTGCCGCAGACTGCCTCGCATCAGTACGGGGGACAGCATTCTCATCGAAGTTCCCGGAACGTGCATTTAACTTCGGTATTGCTGAAGCAAACATGATGATGGCAGCAGCAGGTATGGCGACTTGCGGAAAAATACCTGTGGCATGCACGTTCGGTTTTCTTGCCTCACTAAGAGCCGGCGAGATGATTCGCTCAGGCATATGTTATCCCGGACTGAACGTAAAAATCGCAGCTACAAGCAGCGGCCTTGCAATGGGCACAGGTGGGACGACTCACCATATTATTGAGGATATTGCTGTGCTCAGGAGTTTTGCTAACCTGACTATACTTGCGCCATGCGATGGTGTGGCAACTACCAAGGCAGTAAGAGCTGCAATAGAATACCCGGGACCAGTGTATTTGAGACTTGGTAGAGGTGGAGAACCAAACGTATACAAAGAGGATTTCAATTGGGAAATCGGTAAGGCTGTCACCGTGCGAGACGGATCAGATGTAACGATTATTGCTGTAGGTGCTGTAGTGCCACGGGCACTTGAAGCAGCCGATATTCTCGCTGCGAAAGGTGTATCTGCCCGTGTAATAGACATAATGACGCTAAAGCCGATTGATAGAGAAATAATTCTTAAGGCTGCTGACGAAACAAAGCTGATCGTTACTGCGGAGGACCACAATATCCTGGGCGGACTGGGAGGTGCAGTCGCTGAAGTGCTTTCAGAGCATCCTTCAGTACCTCTCCGAAGGGTTGGAATCAGGGATACTTTCTGCTCAATCGGACCTACCGATGAATTAATGGATAAGTACGGGTTAAGCGGTGAGGCTATCGCCGAAGAGGCGCTGAAGTTCTAATGAGTCTCATCGCCATGACGATTATCAGGTGATAAGCCTACTAACTGGAACTCGACGAGACGTCTGTCTAGTCTATATTGAGAATGGAGGACGGATGCGAAATGAAAGCACGCATAGCTAAAGTAACTGCTCCGTGCAAGCTAGAGATCGTTGAAGAAGACAAGCCAAAGCCGGGACCAGGCGAAGTCCTAGTCAGGGTTAAGTCGTGCGGTCTTTGCCATACAGACCTTCCGATTTTTCAAGGTAGGAAAGGGCCGTTTGAACGCAAAATGGTAGGTGAATACGAGGTAACGTTTCAGCGCGATAACCCTGAGTTTCCCTATGCTATCGGCCATGAACCTGCCGGTGTAGTAGAAGAGGTGGGGCCGGGCGTGACTAAGTTCAAGGTTGGTGACAGGGTAGCAGGGCCTTCAGCAGCAGGCTTCGCTACGCACACTATTATGGAGGCGCGCAAAATAGTCCGTGTGCCTGACGAGCTTCCCCTGGATCTAACACTCGCAGAGCCGTTGATGTGTGTTACCAGTATAGTCCGAGCAGCCAATCCTGAGATAGGCGACTATGTTGCGGTAATCGGAGCAGGGTTTATGGGGCTACTGGTTGACGCTGCTCTCGCCAAATATCCAGTCAGAGAACTCATCGCATTAGATTTCATAGATGAACGTCTCGATTGGGCCAGAAAAATGGGAGCGACTATAACAATCAACCCAAGAAAGGAAAACGTCCAGGAGCGTATAGCAGAAATAACGAATGGTCGAGGTGTAGACATCGCTATAGACATCACCGGACGCTATGGCGGGCTTGATCTTGCGACAAAGATGATTAAAGTGGGCCGAGGGAAAATCCTCATTCCTTCATACTATGGACAACCCGAAACGGTTGACTTAGGCACTGAGCTGATGCTTAAGTCGCCTGTCATCCACTCAACCCATCCAGCGTATTCCCGTGATTACCTATATGATGTGGAAACAGGACTCTGGGCAGCGGCTAAAGGCGTCTTCCCTATAGGAGACCTGATCACCCATCGGTTCCGATTTGAGGATATTGATGAAGCATTTGAGGTGCTTGCATCCAATCCGCAAGGTTACATCAAAGGAATCGTAACCATCGACTGATTGATGGGCACACAACTATCCTAGTTGTCGATCCTTCGGAACCTTGGCAAGAGAGTATGCGGACCGGGCATAGACTACCACTTTTCATACACTGGGTGACGTGTGTAGTCTCTAAGAGTTATGGATGGAGATGACAGTTATGCGAATAACTGTGGTATTTGCGCCGTGGCTAAATGAAAGAATAGGAATAAAAGAGTCAGTCATCCAGGTGGAAGCAGGGACCACTCTCAGACAACTCTTTGATCTTCTGGTTGAGAGGCACGGCAAAGGATTTGAAGATATCGACATTGCTGTCGGCAAACACTCCGGTATCCTTGTTTTGCTCAATAATGAGATTGTTATGGATATGCAGAGACTGCTTTCAGACGGTGATGAGATTAGCTTTGCTATACCATTAAGTGGCGGATAAAGATCAATGTCGATTCGGATTTGCCCAATCGAGTAAATTTGCGATCGGGAAGGGTGCATGTAACATGGCATTCGGTTTTCATGGAAAGATACTTCGAGTGGATCTGTCCAATAGGAGGATCTCCATTGACGAACCAGATGAGAAGTTTTACCGTCGTTACTTCGGGGGTTCAGGTTTCACGGCTTACTATCTTCTGAACGAGACGAAGCCGGGCATAGATCCGCTTGGGCCTGAGAACGTACTTGTATTCTCAGCAGGCCCTTTGACGGGAGTGCGTTTGCCGGGAGCCGGACGTCATTCGGTAGGCGCGAAGTCACCGCTTACAAACGCATTCGGTGATGGCCAGGCGGGTGGGTTCTGGGGTGCAGAACTCAAAAAAGCCGGTTTTGACGCGATTATAGTCACCGGTGTCTCTGAGAGTCCCGCATATTTGGTAGTACAAGACGGAAAAGCCGAAATAAAGGATGGTAGCAGGCTTTGGGGCCGTACAGGAAAGCAATGTATTGACGAGATCCATAGAGAATTGGGGACCAACAAGGCACGGGTGGCTTATATAGGACCCGGCGGAGAGAATATGGTGCGGTATGCCTGCGTAGGACATGACCTAAGAGCGTATGCCGGACGCTGTGGATTAGGGGCCGTTATGGGCTCAAAACGTCTTAAGGCCATAGCTGTAATGGGCTCACAGAACGTGCCGGTAGCCGACGCGGACAAGCTCGCCGAGATTAACCGATGGTTCGCACAGAATCGGTTTCCAAGCACAAAAGGGCTGCAACAATTCGGTACAACAGGTCTTCTTCCAATGATGAGCGATATTGGCGGATGCCCTACTCGGAACTTCCGGGACGGTTCCTTTGAAGATGCAGTCGCACTTTCAGGAAAGACCATGAATGAGACGATTCTCAAGAAAACCGAACGTTGTTTTGCTTGCCCGATCTCCTGTAAGAGAGTTGTGGAAGCGGAAGGACCCTATCCACTGAGTGCTGACTATGGTGGTCCTGAGTATGAGACATTAGGCTCCTTTGGAACCTGCTGCGGAGTCAGTGATCTCGTTGTAGTTAGCCGGGCAAATCAGTTATGTTCAGATTACAGCCTTGATACGATTTCCACAGGAGTCACTATCTCCTTTGCAATGGAGTGCTTTGAAGAGGGCCTATTGACAAAAGAGGACACCGGTGGTCTGGAGCTGACCTTCGGCAACGGAGATGCCATGCTTGAACTCATTGAGATGATAGCACATCGTAAGGGGATCGGGGACCTCTTAGCTGAAGGGTCTATGAGAGCTGCACAGGTGATTGGGCGAGGGGCTGAGAAATTCGCCATTCACGCAAAAGGCCAGGAGATTCCCATGCATGAACCCAGGTTAAAGCATGGTTTAGCTATAGGCTATGCAGTTTCACCAACAGGTGCAGATCACATACACGCTTTCCATGACACAGGGTTTACGACTGAAGAAGGCATTGCAGACTGGAGACCGCTGGGAGTGCTTGATCCTCTCGAATTGCGAGACCTAGGTCCTGATAAGATGAGGGTTGCATCATACGTAACAAACTATAATCACTTTAGGAACTCAGCAGTCGTTTGCACCCTCGTGCCTTGGAACATATTGAACTTTGTTGACCTTATTAGGGCTGTCACAGGGTGGAATACATCCGCTTTTGAACTAATGAAACAGGGTGAGAGAGTCTGCACAATGGCTCGCGTGTTTAATATCAGGGAAGGGTTCACAAGCAAAGATGATGTGGTTCCTGATAGGATATTTGAGGCGTTTACCTCGGGGCCGTTGGCAGGGGTCGCTATTGATAGGGACGCATTCCAACAGGCGGTTAAATACTACTATGAATCCATGGGCTGGAATGAAGAAGGTGTCCCGACTACCTTCAAACTTCATGAACTAGGTATTCCGTGGGCTAAGGATCATCTGAGAGACTGACGTCTAACTTGTTAGAGGGGAGGAGGAAGAGACGCACCAGGATAGGCAGTTAGCGCTGCAAAAACAGTTGAAGCAGACAGCTAAGAGACAAATCGCACCAATATTCGTTGCAGCTCTGTGTATTTGCGGAATGACCCATAATCAAGGTGGCAGACAACTTCTTTCTCCCCTCTTACTTGCAATCCAGGCGGACTTCGGGCTTACTCATTTTCAGAGTTCGACCCTTATGACAGTGTTTTTCGCGGTGTATGCAAGTGTCCAGGCGTTCGTCGGCATGCTCACTCGGCTGGCCGGGCGCCGTAGGATCCTGGTATTCAGCACAACTGCATATGCAATAGTGCTCATCCTCACAAGTGTCGTAAACAATTATGAGACCCTAATGGTCTTGCAGGCCACCGGTGCGTTAGCCGCAGGAGCCTATTTCATAACCGGGCTATTCATAATCTCGAACCTCTCCAAAGGTTCGAAATATAAAGGCTTGATCATGGGACTGTACCTATCATCGACATCACTGGGAGCGGTTCTGAGTTCTGGGGTGTCAGGATTCGCCCTCAAACACTGGACCTGGAGAGCAGGTTATCTGGCATGGGGTTTGGTAGGAGTTACGATAGGATTACTAATGCTGAGGTACCTGCCTGAGGACACAGAATTGGTTGAGGGCGGAGACTCAAAAACGCAGCGTCCTGTGTTGTCAAGGGGAGCCATCAATATTGCTTATGCTTTGCTTGTGATCAGTCTTATGTTGGATTCCATCAAGGTATGGGGATTAAGTACCTTTTTGTGTTCATTCCTGTCCGAAGCAAAGGGTTTTACTCAGGCATCAGCAGCAGCTTTATACAGTGTAATCAGGGCTATAGGAGTGCTCGGTCAAACGACTGTAGGAATCATGGTGGAGTCAATGGGGAAGTTGAAGTCGGCAATCCTTACAACAGGTTTGGGCGCATTAGTGATCTGCTTGCCACTCCTTAATTACGGACGTCCCTTTCTCATAATCACTCTTGCAATCTACGGCTTTGTCACTCCCATGGCTTTCGGTTCATTAATAGCCAGTATAAATGAGACGATCCCCTCAGAGAGTTGGGATCTAGCAACTGGGTTTGCAAACGGATTGAGTTTTGTAGGCGCAGCAGTAGGTCCGGCTGCAGTTGGAAGAATGATAGATGCAGCCGGATTCAATGCTGCGTTTCTATCTATATCAGCCCTAAGCGCACTTAGTTGCGTGGTTGCGTATTTTGCCTGGAGAGCGAACAGTTCTCATTAACCGGTGATTATACGATGGGCGCGATTCATGTCATGGGTTGCTGATCTCTTGGAGAGAAGGTAATGATGAACTACGTTTAGGGTGGGAGGTGAATCGGCGAGACGACTTCGAGGTGTGTCGTGTCAACCCACAGGAGGATATGACAAAGGATACATCTTTCTTACGACGCAGAGAACGCCATATTTGACTCTGGAAGAACGTGCACGTTAGGAGGTTGGATCATGGCTGTAAGTAGCGCTGGCATCAGCGATTTGGAGTATAAGGCTCGGGAATTGCGCAAGCTCATCATACAGATGGTCACCGAAGGTGGGCTGGGACACGTTGGCCCTGCACTTTCGTGCGCAGACATAATTACTTGTCTGTACGGTGATATCATGAATATTGATCCTTCGAATCCACGAGCAGATGATCGAGATCGTTTTATCTTAAGTGCTGGACATAAGTGTGCGGCATTATACTGTATTCTTGCACTTCAGGGGTTTTTCCCCATGGATACACTCAAGACCTATCTTCAGGAGGATAGCCTTCTGGGCGGACACCCAGTACTGGGTTTGCCTGGGGTTGAGTTTCCAACAGGTTCGCTTGGCCATGGGCTCTCTATCGGTGCCGGTATGGCATTAGCCGCACGTCTTTGCAACAAGAACCACAAGGTATACGTCTTACTTGGCGACGGTGAACTCGCAGAGGGGACCGTTTGGGAGGCTGCAATGGCTGCCGGTCATTATAATCTTACGAATCTGGTTGCAATCATCGACCGTAATACACTGCAGTGTGACGGCCGTACTGAAGACGTAATGAGTCTTGAACCCCTTGCCAGTAAATGGGAATCGTTTGGATGGGGGGTCCGGACTGTCAATGGCCACGATATGAATGAGCTGCGTAGCGCACTTTCTATGGTGCCGGTTGTGGGCGGTAAGCCAACTGTTGTGATAGCTAGGACAAGAAAAGGACGTGGCGTTTCGTTTATAGAGGACCGAAGAGAGTGGCATTACAGAGCCCCCTCACAGGAAGAAGCTATAAGAGCTCTAAAGGAACTAGAAGCCAGATAAGGAGGGCTATGGATGACCAAGGTGATTGCAGATACTAGAAAGGCTTTTTCTCGGGCGCTTTGCGAATTGGCTGAAAGTGATGACAGAATTCTTGGCATGTCAGCGGATATGGGTTACATAATCGCTGAGTATATGCGTACGTTTCCTGAACGTTTTATAAATGTCGGGATTTCAGAACCCAACTTGGTTGGGATGGCCAGCGGATTAGCAGTGTCCGGTATGATTCCGTTCGTTACTACCATGTCGTGTTTTCTTTCCTTGAGGGCGTGTGAACAAATACGGACGGATGTATGCTATGCGAATTCCAATGTTAAGATCGTTGGCACTGCAGGTGGAACTGCATATGGGAACCAGGGAAATACCCACATGGCATTGGAAGACATAGCAGTCGTTAGCAGCTTTGCAAACATGGTTGTTCTTGTGCCGGCAGACGGGGTGGCCACTCAGGAGGCAGTTAAAGCTGCGGCTGAGTACGAAGGCCCGGTTTACATCCGGATCGGCAGAGGCGTGACTCCTATAGTCTACGAAGACGATTACTCATTCAATGGAGAAAAAATGGAGTTTCGGATCGGTGGATCGAATACGCTGAGAGAAGGTTCGGATGTCACGATTATCGCAGCAGGTTGCGTTATGGTACACAATGCATTAGAGGCTGCTAAACTCCTCGAGAGTGACGGTATATCAGCCAGAGTGATAGATATGTACTCGGTAAAACCTCTGGACCGCGATGCGATACTGAAGAGTGCTAACGAGACCCGTGCTATTGTCACGGTTGAAGACCACCAGCTAAGGGGCGGATTAGGTTCAGCCGTATGTCAGATCGTCGCCGAGGAGAACCCCATTCGCATCAAATGCCTCGGTGTACCGGACACGTTCGTACCCATAGCTGAACATGATGAGCTTCTTCGCCGGTATTCTCTTGATGCAAAGGGCATCGCCAAAGCAGCCGTGTCCGTAATTAGCTGAAATCGGGTATGAACACTATCATAAACCGCTAAAGGATAATATGTGGCAGAATAAGGAAGATAAGGCAGAGAAAAAGCCTGTAGTCGGCAGGAATTAGACTTGGTGTATCGAATAGTTTCAAGGACTTCTTTCATAACACAATTGATACGATGATCTCGTACAATGAGACTGGTATCTTCTGGCACGATCCTGTCAAGGCTTTAAACCTAAAGATACTGGAGTTGTATTGCCGAGATCATCAGGGCTCATGATTGGTAGGCATGGATGGTACGTCGATGCCTGGAATCGGAGGAGGATATAATGCAGAGTGCATTAAGGTTAAGGATGTGTGGTATATCAAAGCGCTTCCCAGGGGTCAACGCTTTGGACAATGTTGACTTTGACCTTAGGCCAGGCGAGGTTCATGCGCTAATCGGGGAAAACGGCGCAGGCAAGTCAACGCTTATTAAGATCCTAACAGGAGTCTACCAGAAAGACTCTGGGACGATTACTGTCGACGGGGTTGATACGGAAATCTCCAGTGTTCAGGATTCACGTAGACTCGGTATAGCTGCGATCTACCAGGAAATCGATTTTATTCCCATTTTCACTGTGGCGGAAAACATTTTCTTGGGCAAGGAGCCGACAGGAGTGGCTGGGAAGATCTCATATGCCGAGATGCGTAAACAGGCTCAGGAGGTCCTTGACAGTCTGGAGGCAGAGATATCAGCAGGTCAAGTTATGCGCGAGTTAAGCGTAGGACAACGACAGATGGTAATGATTGCCAGAGCCCTGATGGAGCGCAGCAATATTATCGTAATGGATGAAGTCACTGCTCCTCTGTCGATGTCAGAGACAGAAAAGCTCTTTGCCATAATCGAAGATCTGAGAAAAAGGGGCTTGAGCATTATTTATATCTCCCACCGCATGGAGGAGATTTTCAAGGTAGCAGACAGAGTGACGGTGTTGCGCGACGGCTGTATGGTCGGCAGCAGGAATATAGAGGAAACTGATGTGGATGAGCTCATTCGTCTGATGGTGGGCCGCGAAATGCGCGATATGTATCCTAAAGAAGAAGTTCCCATCAGCGATGAGGAAGTGCTCAGGGTCGAGGGCCTCTCGCGGGGTAATGCAGTACGGAATGTATCGTTTTCTGTTCGAAAAGGCGAGATACTTGGCCTAGGTGGCCTCGTTGGTGCAGGAAGAAGCGAAGTTGCTCGGCTGCTTTGCGGGATCGACCAGAAGGATGCAGGGGAGATATATCTAGAAGGAAAACGTGTTGACATCAGATCTTCCGGCGATGCTGTGAAGGCAGGTATAGCGTTAATTCCTGAAGACCGTCGGGTTGAAGGTTTGGTTCTGGACATGGACGTCACCGAGAACGTTACCTTGGCAAGATTGAAATCTTTCTGCCTGGGAGGGATTATACCAAAAGTCTCGGAAGAAAAACGCCATGCCAGCGACTTGGTGGATACTCTATCAATAAGGACACCTAGTCTGAGTCAAAGAGTAAAATACCTAAGCGGCGGTAACCAACAGAAGGTCGTTCTGGGTAAGTGGTTGTCCAAAGAGGCTAAGGTCTTCATATTCGACGAGCCTACAAAGGGAGTCGATGTCGGGGCAAAAAGAGAGATATACAGCCTCATGGGAGACCTGGTCCGGGAAGGGGCAGCCATTATTCTTATTTCGTCAGACCTTCCTGAGTTACTTGCTTTGTCCGATCGTATTCTAGTTATGCACCGTGGCGAAACAACTGGAGAACTTTCTAGGGATGAAGCAACAGGCGAGAAAGTTCTTTATTATGCAACCAGTGGGCGATGAAAGGGCGTGACTGTCATTAATACTTCAGCGAGTATGGGACGGGATCCTATGATAGTCGATGGATCTACGCGTAAAGATAAAGGGCAACGAGCTATTGTTGATATTCTGGAGAACTACGGCACAATTCTGGGTCTCGTGATAATTTGCGCTGTCTTTAGCTTCATGACACCTGCGTTTCTCACGAGAGATAATCTCCTTGCGATTGTGGCTCAGTCTTCAGCTATTGGCATTATCTCTATCGGTCTTACTTTTGTCATGATTACCGAGAAGACCGATATGTCTTTCGGGTCTTGTTGCGGCCTTTCGGGGATGACTACAGCATTTCTACTGAGTCGTCATCTTCACCCTGTTCCTGCTATCTTACTAGGTCTGTGTGTAGGACTCATTATCGGCTTGGTGAATAGCTGGCTGGTAGTACATCTACGTATACAATCCGTTGTTGCTACCATATCCACACAAGCTATTGCCTTCGGCCTTGCCTACCTGTACTCTGGTGGAGTTGATATACACGATGGCGTAGAGGCTCCATTCACACTCTTGGGAAAGGGTTTTGTCGGGCCGGTACCAATGCCTGCCGTGCTTCTACTGGTCATACTGGCGGGAGCAATCTTTTTCATGAATTACACGCGATTTGGGAGATATCTCTACGCTGTGGGAGGCAATCCGATTGCAGCGAAGTTCTCAGGGATCCGGGTGCAGTCTTATGAGGTCCTCGCATACGTGATATGTGGCGTCTTAGCTTCAGCAGCAGGAATTCTCATGGTTGCCCGTCTCGGATATGGTGCAGCATATACAGGTCAAGGTTATCTCCTTGATGGATTTGCTTCGGTCTATCTCGGCTGCACGATTCTAAAGAGAGGGAAACCTAACGTCGTAGGGTCGGTCGTCGGAGCCTTGTTCATGATGATTCTGAACAACGGATTCCAGCTACTCAACGTTGACTTTGTAATGCAGATACTTGCAAAGGGGGCGGCCCTTCTTCTAATCGTAACGACGCACTCGCTGTTGGCGCTAAAGAAAGACTAAATCGAACGCAGCAGTCGGATTCAGATATAAGGAAATCGAAGATTAAATGTTCGGTCCTTAACGGTAGTATAGTGGAGGTGGAGATAGTGGGTTCTAGCGCCGCAACGCCAGGGGCTGTTGGAGGCAGACTAAATCAACGAAAGTCAGTATTCATACGGAGATATGGTACGCTGTTAGCCCCTATAGCGCTTTCAATTTACTTTGCATTGGCTTCCAGTAGGTTCCTTACGCTGGGGAACTTTCAGAGTATAATCATGGAGTGGACGATTCTCTGTACACTCGCTCTTGGATTCACGTTTGTCGTCGCAGCCGGCGAGTTTGATTTGTCATTTGGGTACCTGATTGCGTTATGCAGTGTTGTCGCAGCACTGATGATCAATGCCGGGATCAATGTCTTCCTGGTAATCCTAGGCGTACTTGCAATAGGTGCAGCTGTAGGTATTCTTAATAGCTTACTTGTGGTAAAGGTGGGCCTTCCTGCTTTTATCGCAACGATTGGTGTTGGAGCACTCTGTCAAGGAGTCAACTACTTGTTCTCCGGTGCAGCGCCAATTGCCATTTTCTTTGGAATGCTCCCACGTGCGTTGGAATTCATAGGTCAAGAGTACCTTTTCAACCTTCCTTCAACACTCCTAGTGTTCGTGCCTATCTCAGTGTTATCAATCTACTGCCTTACTCAAACTAGGATAGGCCGATATATCTATGCGATCGGTATGAATCCGGTGGCAGCTAAGAGAGCCGGAATCAACGTGGGTCGAGGGAAGACGTTTGCCTTTGTTTGCTGTTCTGTTGCCGCAGCTCTAGTGGGTCTCCTAATAACTGCTCGGTCCGGGTCAGGACAATCGATCGCAGGCCCTGAATACCTCTTAGACGTGTTTGCCTCGGTATTCTTTGGAATGAGCCTGTTTAAAGAAGGAGAGGCAAATGCAGAGGGGACTATGGTGGGAGCGCTTTTCATGGTTATCGTGTCCAATGGACTAACCCTCATGAATACGCCGTTTTATATCCTTAAGATCCTGCAGGGTTTAGTGATCTTTATGAGTGTGAGTTTAACATCACGATATAAAGTCCAGTAGCTGGAAAGTTTCTTAAACCGTTCCAAGAAGGAAGTAGAATGGAAGAAAGAAGGTGATAGTTAAGCTTCACGGAGTCAGAGCACAGAATGCGGTTTAGTGCAAACCAAATCTACTATACCCGGACGGAATATCTAAGGAGGAATGCAAGAATGTCGAAGAGACTCTTAGGCGTGATTATTGCATCGCTGGTTCTGTTGAGCATGGTTGTCGTGCCGGTTGGAGCTCAGAAGAAGTTTACTATCGGCGTAGCGGTAGGCTGGATTGACAACGACTTTGGCCTCCGTGTCCGTAACGGATTTATGGACACCATTGAAGCATTGGGCGGAGAGGCAATAGAGGCTGTTGCATTTAGTAACGTGCAGAAGCAAGTCAGCCAGGTAGACAATTTCATCAACATGAAAGTTGATGCAATAATGATCAGCCCTTATGATACCCTGGCCCTTGCACCGCTAATTGCGAAGGCTCAGAGAGCAGGTATTCCCACATTTGCCGTTGACACCATGATCTATGACCCCAGCCCGACCTGTACTGTCTTGTCAGACAACTACCGCATAGGTATGGACTCCATGCAGTACGTCGTTGACCAGCTGGGCGGCAAGGGAAATATTGTGATTTTCGGCGCTCCTCAGCACGAGGGTATCAGGAACAGAGTTCTCGGTGCAAATATGCTTCTGAGGCAATATCCTGATATTAAAGTAGTGGCTACCCACGATATCAGCTGGGCTCTTGGAGACCCGACACCGCTGGATGCAATGCAGAACATCTTGCGTGCACATCCCAACCCTGGCGACATTGACGCTGTGTGGGCTCCGTACGATACAGCAGCCGCACAGATCTGCAATGCCATTGAGCAGGCAGGCAGAACCGATGAAATGTTCGTCACCGGAGTTGACGGCGACAAGATGGCGATAGAAGAGTACATCAACAAGGGTAGAGTCTTCAAGATGACTGCCGGTCAAGGGCCTTACTGGATGGCCAAGACCGCGGTAGAAATGGCATTCAAGTATCTTAACGGTGAGAAGGTACCCAGACTGATTACCGCTCCTCATATGCTGATTACACAGGAAAGCAACCTGGAGCCTTACTACGATCAGAACTGGTAGTAGAAGCAGTAGCTTTTGCGGTAGATAAGTAGAATACTCTGGGAATTTGGCAGCGAAGCTACTTTCGCTGCCAAATTTCTGTATGCTTGAGATGTTCGGTGAAACCGAAAGCTAGGAAGGAGGAGCCAATCGTGTCAGATCTATACTGTAACAAAGCAGTTATGGACTTGTTCAAGTTAGACGGCCGCGTGGCACTTGTCACCGGTGGCGGCCAGGGACTAGGTGAAGCTATGGCAACAGCGTTGGCTCAAGCAGGTAGTGCTGTTGCAGTCATCGATATCAACTTCAGTAACGCTACCATGGTTGCTGACAAGATTAAAGCATCAGGCGGAAATGCAATTCCGGTAAAGTGCGATGTAACGCAGTCTGACCAAGTAGAGGCTGCGTTTTCCGATGTAGCCAGAACTTTTGGCAGGATCGATATTGCTGTCAACAACGCCGGGATAACGTTGTCCGGTCCCGCAGAGGACATGAGTGACGAAGACTGGAAGCGCATAGTGGATATCAACCTAAACGGTGTGTTTCTCTGTGCTCGTGAAGCCGGTAAGCACATGATACGCCAAGGCACAGGCGGGTCCATAATAAACACCGCATCTATGTCAGGCACGATAATAAACAAAGGTTTCTATCTTGCCGGGTACTGCACTACAAAAGCAGGGGTAAAGCACTTAACGAAAGCGCTGGCGGTTGAGTGGGCTAAATATGGAATCCGGGTCAACTCGATTAGTCCTGGATATATGAGAACTCCACTGATTGCAGCATCACTTGCACACCCGGAAATCGTAGAAGAAAAAATGGTCAATACTACACCGCTGGGACGTCTAGGTGAGCCCCAAGACCTGGCCGGTCCCATCTTGTTCTTAGCCTCTGATGCTTCGCTGTTTGTCACCGGCCACGACCTTGTGGTTGATGGAGGCCACACAGCTTGGTAATCCTGTAAAGGTAGTTTATGCAAGGATCCATTGCCCTAGTTACTTAACGTAACCTTATGTGCGCCACGCACTAATACTATTATGAGAAAAGAAGGATTATCGAGATCTGCACTGAATGATATTAGTATGAAAGGTTACTTGGTAGATAGGCGAAACGCTGAAACGAACAGGGTTCGATGAAGAAATGCAGCATGAAAGATAACGGAAAGTTACTGGATAGCTACTTTGCATGGATTCGAATAAAGTCTGTGCTTCCCAAAAAGCAGGAGCGTGAATTAACGTGAAACGATTGAAGTTCAATCCGGAGAAGTGTCTTGAGTGCAGGAGTTGTATGTTGGCTTGTTCCTTTCAACACCATCAAGAATACTCTATACCCAACGCGCGGCTCAAGATATCGCCGGGAGTAAAACGTGAATTTAACACTATTCAAGTATGTAAGCAGTGCGAAGAGAAATTCTGCCTTGAGGCTTGCCCGGTTGAGGCTATCACTCTGGACAGTGAAGGCATCTGCAATGTGGATTCTGAAACTTGTATAGGATGCGGTATGTGTGTTGAAGCGTGCATATATGACGGAATCTGGATGAACGTGAATACTGAAAAAGCTGTCAAATGCAATCTGTGTTCAGGTTCTCCGGCTTGCGTCAAAGTATGCATTGCAAAGGCAATAGAGTTTGTTGAAGAGCCGAGCTCAATGTGAAACTAACGAGGTGGTATCGATGTATGGCTTTGCTCCTTATATACTGCATGTCGACTTAAGCTCAGGTAACATCCGGAAAGAACCTTTAGACGAAAGGCTTTGCAAGGAATATCTGGGGGGAAGAGGTATTAATGCACGGCTCTTATGGGATCTTGTTCCTCAAGGTGCGGATCCTCTAGGGCCTGAGAACGTCCTGATTATTGGCGCCGGTGCCCTCAGCGGTACCCATGCACCATCATCCGGAAGGACTACAGTCACCTTCAAGAGCCCGGCGACAAATCTATATGCAAAATCAAGTGGTGGTGGACACTTCGGCCCTGAAATGAGGTTCGCCGGCTATAACCATATTGTAGTTCATGGTTGTTCCCAAACGCCTGTGTATATATGGATTGAAGATGACAGGGTAGAGATTCGAGATGCGTCTCATCTCTGGGGCTTGAACGTTGTGGAAACGGATGAAGCAATCAAGCAAGAGCTGGGCAGAGATGATATTGAGACCGCTTGCATTGGGCCTGCCGGTGAGAACATGGTAAAATTCGCCGGAGTGATGCTTTCAGTAGGTTGCGCAGCCGCCAGAGCCGGCGGCGGAGCGGTAATGGGCTCTAAGAAGCTGAAAGCTATCGTTGTAAAAGGTTCAAAGTCGACGATTAAAGTTGCTGAGCCTGAAAAATATGGAAAGCTTATAGCTGAAATAATCCATGACTTGTCAACGTATCCATCCCGTAGACGCCTTGAGGAAATCGGCACTTCTGCCTTAGTCCCGCTACGCAATGAAATGCACATACTTCCTACAAGAAACTACAAGGATTCGTATCTTGAAGGGGCATACTCCATCAGTGGGCAGTACATTAAGGAAGCAGGATACTTGCATCGTCGTTCCGGCTGTAATGCTTGTGCCACAGGCTGTCATAGGTACACTGTTGTTGACTCCGGGCCGTATGCCGGAACGCAATCATCAGGTCCTGAGTATGAAACAGTTGCGGCTCTTGGAGCAGGGTGCGGAGTGACAGATACAGAAGCGGTTCTCAGGGCGAATCAGCTATGTAATGACTACGGACTTGATACGATATCCACGGGTGGAGTAATACAATGGGCTATGGAATGCTTCGAAAAGGGAGTTATTACGGAAAAAGATACAGGTGGCTTAGCCCTCAATTGGGGTGACGGTGCAGCACTTGTTGAATTAGTCGAGCAGATAGCCCTCAGGCAGGGTATTGGAGATTTGCTGGCTGAAGGAGTGGCAAAGGCATCAAAGCAAGTCGGCCAGGATTCTTGGAAGTGGGCAATGCATGTTAAAGGCCTGGAGTATTCCAGGGCGGAAATCCGTGCCCGCACAGGATACGCATTAGCCCTGGCTGTCAACCCTCGAGGTGCGGACCACCTGCACTCCCAGGTATACGCTGAGTTCGGATCCACACCTGAAGCTTTGGCTCTAATCAAGAAGATATGCGGCGATGAGAAATACGCAGATGCACTACTGCCGGATAAGAGAGCTCATATAGTCCGCTGGCATGAGGATCAATACGCTGCTACAGACTGCTTAGGGGTATGCACGTTCGCTTCGGTAGGACACGGCTACCAGGTAACTCCGGAGAGGTTGGCAAAGCTGTTCTCATACTTAACAGGGATAAGCATTTCTGAAGAAGAGTTGCTGAACACCGGTAGGAGGATTATCAACTTGGAGAAGGCGTTTAATGTCAGGGAAGGCGCCGCGCGCAAGGATGATTATCCTGCATGGAGATTTTTCAATGAACCGATAAGCAGTGGACCATACAAAGGGCGCAAGTTGGATTATGATGTCTTCAACAGAATGCTTGATGAGTACTATGAACTCCATGGATGGTCAGTGGATACCGGATTGCCTACAGCTGCAACATTGAGAGAAGTGGGTTTAGAAGATGTGGCGGTCGAGTTGCAGAAAATCGGGAGAATAACATAATAGTAGATTACTTGTGATGCATGGGGAGGATTTCATTTGCGAATAACCGTTGATCTTTCTCACGGGACAGGAATGCATGAAGATAAACAATTAGCGGTTGAGCTTCCTGATGGTAGCACGACAAAGGATCTAATAGCTAAAGTCGCAGATAAGCTGCCACAAGTCGATTTAAGGTATGTTTTGATACTAGTGAATGATGAACTCATTTATGTTGACAGAGTCTTGGCAGACGGTGATGTTGTTAAGGTGTTCCCGCCCACTATGGGGGGCTAGTATTACGGATACTCTTAACAACTCGACCACATGGAGGTGTAGAGATTGTTCAAGCATACAATGATTGCTCTTGACTTGCTGGACAACGCAAGAATAACCGGAGAGATCCTGAAAAAGAGACTGTTAGATGCCGGTGCAGAGTCGGTAAGTATTAGAACGATGACAGGCGATAAGGTAAGTACGGACTTTGTGCGAATAACTATTCCAGGTTACGAAGGAAAGACAGGCGGGGGCAACGCTCCTACTCTTGGCGTTATTGGCCGGCTGGGAGGCATTGGTGCAAGGCCTGAAAAGATAGGTTTGGTGTCTGACGGAGACGGAGCAGTAACCGCAATAGCGTGTGCCTTTAAACTGCTGGATATGAAACAGAAAGGGGACTCGCTTAGAGGGGATGTTGTCATTGTTACGCACTTATGCCCCAACGCGGAGGTAAAAGAGAATTACCCTGTGCAATACATGAGATCACCTCTTGACGCACGCACAATGTCGATTACAGAAAGAATACCTGAGGCTGACGCAGTAATAAGTGTTGATACAACAAAAGGTAATCGCATTCTCAATGTCAAGGGCATTGCTATAACACCTACTGTAAAAGAAGGCTATATCCTACCGGTTAGTAAGGACCTACTAGGAATAATGGAGATAGTAACGGGCAAACCGCCGGTGGTCTTGCCACTATGTCAACAGGATATTACTCCGTATGCCAACGGATTGTGGCACCTCAACAGCATTATGCAGCCTTCTACGGTAACAGATGCTCCAGTGGCGGGTTTGGCGATAACTACAGAAACTGCAGTTCCAGGCTCTGCTACAGGAGCAACACATATCGTTGATTTAGAACTGGCGGGGCGATTTGTAATCGAAGTGGCGAAGTCTCTTGGCGCCGGCCGCCTCGAGTTTTATGACAAAGAAGAGTTTGCTAAACTGCAAGAATTATATGGGTCTATGAATCACTTTCAAAAAGTGCAGGCCTGAATAATTGCACAATAAGAAGATGAAATACCGGTCCGGCCGGATTACTCTATGATTTCCACGAACGGCGGTAGTAAGAGGTGAAGTAGAGGATGACTTCAATAAATGTCTTGGGTATTGTCGCAAGCCCGAGGACAGGCAACAGCGAATACCTTCTGGAAAGAGCTCTTACAGAAGCACAGAATTTGCCATTCGATATTAATGCGAATACAATCAGGTTAAGAGGCAAAAAGATACAGCCCTGCATAGCTTGCTTTAAATGTCTTGAAAACAAGGGCACGTGCATCCTTAAAGATGATTTTGAAGAAATCAAAAGCGCGTGGTTAGACGCGGATGTGGTTATTTATTCAGCCCCTGTTTACCACCTGTCTATCCCCGGACAATTGAAGTGTTTCATTGATCGTTTGGGCCAATCTCTGAACGGATACTACGATGTTCGGTCTGTAAGACATTTGAAAGTTGTGGCGAATATTGCCCAGGGAACGCACCTTTTTGGCGGTCAGGAAATAGCCATTGCCAATCTCATTCTCCATGAGGTGTTGATGAACTGCGTCCCCATTGCCGGTGATGGTTGGGAATCGTATATAGGTGCTGCAGGGTGGACGGCAAACCAGCGAGATCGTCAGGCATTTAAGCAATTGGATGAATCCGATGACCACGATGCTTCTATCACTATTAGAGCTGCAAATCGTATGGTGCAAAGGGCTATAGAGACCGCTGCCATCATTAAACTGGGCGGGTTGCAACTGAGTGATTGTTTGAAGGACGATCCTCGATATAAGCCGTTTTTGAACAGAATTGCCAAGGAATAGCCTTGTCTAATTGGAGGCGGCTCGTTGTATAGGGAAATCATAGTAGATCATGAAATCGTGAGCGCAGCGACTCTAGGAGGAGCTATCCTTGCCGGGGGAGAAGGCGGCAGCATTGAGTATGGTCGAAAGTTGGGCTGCCTTGCCTTAGAGCTTGGGAGCCCTCGATTAGTCGACATAAATGATTTACCGGATGATGGTATTCTCTTATGTGTTTCGGTGGTCGGATCACCTGCGGCGAAAACAAGATATCTTGAACCCGTTTACCATATACGGTCAGTGGAAAAGTTTATAGAGTACACAGGAATAAGTGTTGCCGGATTAATAACCAATGCCAACGGAGGCACTTCTACAGTCAATGGTTGGCTGCAATCAGTGGCTCTGGGACTTCCTGTTGTTGATGCTGTATGCAACGGTCGCAATAGTCCTACAGGTGTATATGGTTCTATGGGATTGCATCTGATCCCTGATTATGAGTCAATTCAGATAGGCGTCGGAGGCAACCCTCGCACGAACTCGTACATTGAAGTGTTAGCAAGAGGTAGTCTCCTTAGGGCTACAAATATGATCAGGCAAGGTGCGGTTCAAGCAGAAGGCGCATTGGCTGTAGCCAGGAATCCGGTTTCAGTGTCCTACGCGAAAGCCAACGCTGCGGTTGGTGGAATACGCAAGGCGATTATGCTCGGTATGGAGCTCTTGAGCAAGTTGGACGATACAACTGCAATGGTAGATTGTGTGTGCAGTTTTCTCCATGGTTACGTCGTTGCTCGAGGAAAGGTCGGCAAGTTTATCCTGAGCACTCAGGGTGGATTTGACTCGGGTATAGTTGTTGTAGGTGAGGGGAAAGGCCGATGTACCATTAGTTTTCTAAACCAATACATGACACTGAACAAAGGTGGAGAACGGATAGCCAATTTCCCTGATTTGATTGTAATATTGTCAGAAAACAACGGACTCCCGATTGGCAGCAGCCAGCTGGAAGAAGGACAGGATGTTATTGTGATCGTCGTCCCTAAAGAAGAGTTGATACTTGGAGCTGAAATCGACAACTCCACTGTTATGGAGCAAATACAACAAATGACGACGATAGGCGGAGACATGTTTGTCTCTGATAGATGATGGATTACCCTGGGAGGATTGTTCGTGTTTCCAAAAGGTTCAAAGGATAATGAAAGTGTCAGCTTTCCTATGCCTGAGAGAATAGTAAGCGAATTGTTGTGCGAGATAAGCACACTTGCTGAGCTGAAAGTAACATTATTTGTCGCTAGGGTAACATCCCAACATCCGGCTGGGTTTAGTTGCATTAGCATAAATGAGTTTGTCAACGGGATTAAAGACAAAGACGGTAACATAATCAGCAAGGGCGTAGGCCTTGCCAGACAACATGTTATTAGAGGAATCAGGTTGGCGGAGAAAAGAGGTACTATTCTTACATACACAACAGGCTCCAAAGGGAAGCAGACCAGATGGTACTTCTGGAACACGGAGGAGAACAGAAAACTGGTGCAAGCGCTGAAGGAAAAGCAGATCAGTATAGATGAGTTGGTGAAGAGCCAGGAAAGCTTGTTCTGATTGTAAAGAAAGAGTGGGGTGAAAAGAATGCAGAAATATTGGGCTGATGCACATAATATCAGAGTTAAAGTGATTGAAGTCAAAGGTGTTTGCAGTGCAAACCACAAGGTTGGGGATGAATGGATCGTTAAGAAACTCACACCCGCAGACTTTTGTGGTGCGGCATATTGTACATTGTATCCGACAATCAAAACCCTTGCATTTGGGGGTAAAATCCCATGGGAAAAGAATGGTGAAGTAAGGGTTGCGTGTTCGGACTCAATAAACACAGTCATATTTTCGTTGAAAGCTATTTGAGTCTTATTTGAGCTTGATTGTCAAGAGAGGGATTTCGGTGAAAAGAGTTGTAAGAGACAGATTGCCTAGAAGTTATTACCATCTGCTGCGGCCGTCCCGACCTGTGCTAGTTACCACAAAGAATGAGGATGGTTCACTAAACGTAGCACCTTTTAGTTGGATAATGCCGGTTTCATCATCTCCTCCGATAATAGCCCTATCTTTGAAGACTATCCCTGAGAAGCAGAATAGTCTGGTCAATATCGAGACGACCCAGGAATTCGGCGTGAATATCCCTCACATGGAGTTAGCGGGGAAACTCATTAGAGCTTCTTTTAGTTATCCGAAGAATACCGGGAAATTCCAAGTGGTTGGATTCACCGAAGAAGAACCGGTTTCTATAACCACACAACTAGTAAGAGAGTGCAAAGCGAATTTTGAGTGTAAGGTGGAAAGAATAGACTGTATTGGCGACCATTCGCTGATAATCGCTAATGTGGTCGCTATGCACTATAGTGAAGAGTATTATTCTGAAGATATGCTGCTGGATTTGAGCAAAGTCACACCATGCCTTCATATGGGCAGATATGTTGAAAACGATGGAGAAAAACACATTTTCATGGTTGGTGTAGATACCAGAGAAGTATTTGAGGAGTATTGATCGCAATAGAGCTTTGCTCAAAGGGGGGAATCAAATGTGCTTACAAAGTTCAAATATATAAGGCCTAAAACCATAGACGAAGCATTGGAGATACTGAACACCCCAGAGAATACCGCAATAATCAGCGGAGGAACAGACTTACTCGTTCAAAACAGAGCTAGATTGGTGGAACCTAATACAGTTGTGGATGTAAAGGAGATACCTGAGCTCAAACAGATAAGAGAGACTGACACCGACATATTGCTGGGAAGTGCTGTGACTTTTTCGATGATAATCGAATCTGACATAGTCAGAAAGCACGCCAACGTACTGACACAAGCTGCACAATGTGTCGGAAGCCCTCAAATACGCAATCAAGGCACAATCGGAGGTAATGCTCAGACTGCTTCACCTGCAGGAGACGGGTTAGTAGCCCTGTGTGGCATGGATGCTGAGGTGGAATTGGTATCACTGAGTGGAGTTCGACGGATGCCTGTTAAGCAGTATGTCGTGGGCCCGGGAAAAACTGTCAAACAACACAACGAATTGATTAAAGGATTTATCATAAGGAAACAAGAGTGGGACTTTAGCCGGTTTTTCAAGGTCGGTAGAAGAAAAGCGCTGGCAATATCTATAGTAAACGGAGTTATAAACTTGAGCTTCGATGATGAAAAGAATATCTCTTCTGCTCGCATTACCCTAGGTGCTGTTGCGCCGACTCCGGTACAGATCGCAGATTTGGAGAAAGAACTAATAGGCAAAAGGTATTCAGATGAGCTTGGTACGCTTATCAGAGAAAAAGTGCTTGCAGCAGTAGCACCTATCTCAGATATTCGGGGGAGCAAGGAATACCGCAGTTATATTGCAGCAGTAAGGTGCGACAGGATTATCAAAGAAGCAGCAAGTATGCGGGGGTGTTAGCATTGGATGTTGCATTTAAGTTAAATGGAAAGAATGTAACAGTTGAAGTAGAGCCCCACTGGACGCTGCTGGACGTTCTACGGGACAAACTTGGACTTACGGGAACCAAGAAAGGATGTGAAGCAGGAGAATGCGGGGCATGTACTGTGCTGATTAACAACGAAAGCGCTAATTCCTGCTTAACACTGATAGGTCAGGTGGACGGAAAAGAGGTTACAACAATTGAAGGCCTTATGAAAGATGGTGAATTGGACGTTGTCCAGAGGGCCTTTGCAGAAAAAGGTGCTGTTCACTGCGGATACTGTTCTCCGGGTATGATCATGTCAGTCAAGGCATTGCTGCTTAAGAATCCAAGACCGACTAGGGATGAAATAAAGGAAGCCATATCAGGCAACCTATGTAGATGCACCGGCTATGAGCAAATAATCGAGGCTGTTGAGTCCATAGCTGAGGGGGTGTATGACAATGAAGAATGCAAGCAAGATTAGACTAGACGTCTTTGAAAAAGTAACAGGGAATGCGAAGTATAGCGGAGATTACACCCTAGCAGGAATGCTGCATGCAAAGATACTATGGCCGAAGTACCCCTCAGCAAAGATACTCAAGATAGACACATCTGAAGCGGAAAAACTAAAAGGTGTGGAGAAAGTCATCACTAGAAAGCATATTGTCAACGGTACCAACCTATCAGGGATTTTCGAGCCTTATGACAGGCCTGTTCTGGTCGGTGAAAACGAAGTAGTCAGGTTCTGCGGGGATGCACTGGCTATCGTGGTCGCTGAGACTGAAGAGATCGCGGCTCAAGCACTGGAAAAAATAAAGGTAGAATATCAGGTTTTGCCTGGCATATTTACTATCGAAGAAGCGATAGAAAAAACAACTCCGTTCTTTGTCTTTGACAATAAGAAAGGCAACATAGATGAAGGCTTTTCACAGGCTGATATTGTTCTTGAGGAAGAGTATGAGTTTCCATGGGTAGAACACGCATATATGGAGCCTGAGGCCGGTTATGCTTTCGTCGATGGGCAAGGAGTCGTCAATGTATGCTACGGGTCTCAGAATCTTGCCAGGCACCACAGGGCCATATGCAAATCTCTTGGTCTAAGCTATAACAAAGTCAGGTTGTTTTCGCCATATATCGGCGGTGGTTTCGGAGGAAAGCATGCCATATCCGTCCAGATATGCTTGACTCTTGCAGCTCATGTAGTAAAGAAGCCGGTAAGACTCGTGTGGACAAGGGAAGAGTCCTTTGCAGGCAGTAAAAGGCACAGCATTAAGTCCAAGGTCAGGCTTGGTGTAACCAAAGAAGGAAAAATGGTTGCATTGCAGGGAGAGATTTACACTCCGGCAGGGCCGTACATGGGGTACACTGACAAAACGTTAAGGGCGACGGTGTACGAGGTAATAGGCCCTTATGCAATAGAGCATGTAGATATAGTGGGCAAGGCTTATCCTACTAATAATATAGATATCACCGCTTTTAGAGGATTTGGATGGACCGAAGGCACGTTCATGATTGAGACTCTCATAGAGAAGGCCGCGAGAAAACTGAATATGTCATCTGAGGATATCAGGAAGCTCAATTTGCTGGAAGAGGATAAATGGAAAAACCATCTTCCGAGGACGTCCATTGAGTTGCATTCCAAGGTAACTGTGGAAGACACATTAGCGAAAGTATTGGATGCTGCAGGCCCAAAACCCAAGCCCAGAGACGGTAAGAAGGTGGGCAGAGGTATTGCCACTGCAATGGTTACTTTTGACTTCGGGAATAACCCGGGCTACAGGGGCACAGGTGCAGATATGACCATGTTTTCCGATGGCAGCATTAACGTTCAAATAGGTTTTCCTGAAGCAGGGCAGGGGATAAGCGGAGTAATAACGGGATTGCTTTCTGATTTCTTCAACATAGACAGTAGTAAGATAAGCATTGTACACTGTGACACTCACACAACACCGAAGTCAGGATCTCTTGGGTCTTCACGTGCGACAGTGAATGCGGGAAATGCTGTCCTGGATGGGGCTAAGAAGTTGAAGGCGAAACTGGAGCAGTATGCGAAGGAATACTTGAAAACAGATGAAGAGGTTGAATTCAGAAACGGCAAGTTCTATAGCAAAGACAAAGAGGTTCTGGAATTCGAAGACTTGATGGACTACTGCTATATCTGGGGTAAGAATCTATCGGTTCAAGGATGGTACGAAGGCCCGTTTCCTACAGAAACACGTGGGTTTACATTCATAAGCGGGCTTGTTGATGTTGAAGTAGATGAAGAAACCGGAGAATATGAGATTCTTCAAGCTGTCAACTGCCACGACACGGGCAAAGTGCTATATTACGACGGTGCCAGAGGGCAAATGATTGGCGGAGTAATAATGGGCCTTGGAGCTGCGATGTTAGAGGAATTCGTTATGAAAGACGGGAAGCCTCTGACCCCTTCATTGACGCAATACACTATACCTACTGCTAAAGATATTCCTGAAAAGAACATCGTGTTGTTCTTGGAGGAGCCGGGGAAATATGGGCCTAAGGGAGCAAAAGGCTTAGGAGAACATGCCCTACATTGTGTGGTGCCGGCTTTGGCAAATGCGTTGTACGATGCAACAGGCGTTTTAATAACTCATTTGCCAATAACCCCCGAGAGGGTTTTGAGGGCTCTCAATAAGATATAGCCTGGAATTGCCACCTAACCGAAGTAGCATTTCAAAAAGCGTGCAGGACCCGCATTATGCGGAAGAGTCCTGCGCGCTTTTGGTTATCTTAGGCTGGTTCTGACGGTTTTAGCAATATGACCTGTATCGTATTCTCATAGTTTTCATCTACGTGACCATATCGCATATGACGAATAGGAAAAATGTGCCTTAATCATATGTATGCTGACCCAAAGCGCGTTGGAATGGCTTCTCGGCCGGTTTCGGCATGATTAATATCAAAGCTGCGCCTGCAGCTGAAGCTACGAGACATGGGACTAGTGATTTTGAGTATACTGCTCCTCCATACAGTCCCTGAGCGGTTATGCGTTTTACGAACCAGCCGACAACGGGAGGCATCACTACTCCTCCCAATACGCAAATGATGTTAACAAGTCCTGAGGCGAATCCAGACACGTTAGGCCGGAAGAGGTCTTTTACTATTCCGAAAACTAAGCTGGCTGTGCAGGTACACATGCCCATTATGAAGAGTAGAACGTATATAGCTTGGAAAGGTAGGAAGCCCGGAGCCAGGACCAGAGGAATCCATGTCGCAACATAGCACAGTGCTGCCGACACAAGAAGACGTCGCCTGGCAGCAAATAGACCCATGCCTCGCGCAGCCATTGTGTCTGCCAGTTTTCCGACGATGGGGGAAGCCACGATAATGCCTATGGCGATCATGCCTACTGCTCCTGCAGCGGATGTGGCGTCTACGCCATAGACACCGGTCAAGTAAGGGATTCCCCATAGACCTTGGAAAGCTATTTGGGCACCGTATCTTCCAAACAGATAGAAGGAAAGCAACCACAGATGGGGACTTTTTATCACATCCCGGTAAGAACTAGCCTTGTCGCCTGAATCCGGAGCCTGCACTCTGGGAGAAGGTTGTTTCGAGGTAAACGCCAAGCATAACCCAGCGATTGAGACTGATGCAACAGCCAATCCTGTGAAGACTGATCTCCATCCGAACCTGGCACTTAGCTGTACAAGCGGTGCGGCCCCTACGAGAGCGCCTATGTTTCCGGTGGCAACAAAGAGCGCGTTATATGTAGTGAATACCTCAGGCGGAAACATGACTGCTATGAATTTCATGCCTGGGATCAAACCCGCTGAGAGGCCTACACCCATAATGATTCGGCCTAGGAAAGCCGGCCCAAATCCGTTAGCTTTGCCGAACATGAATGATCCGATTGCCGCCAAGATCAGTGCGATGGCACTTACTCGTTCCGGACCTATCCTGTCACAAAGGAACCCCATAATCGGCTGGGTTAGTGCATACGATATCAAGAATCCAGATGACATAAAACCCAGTGCCACGCTGTCGAGTCGAAGTTCAAATGCAAGATCATCAGCAACTGCTGATATCGCTACACGTTGAAAATAAGAGAGAAAATAAACCGCGGAAAACAATCCAAATCCGATGAGTCTAAGTCTGCTAGAACGATCACTGGCCGTAATATCTTGCAACAAGCAACACATCCTACTATTGTGATTACGTCAAGAATTGTACCGACAGTTGTGGCCATTTGATGCTATTAGTGGAGGGTACACTCTTTTATATATAATAACACTTTGTTGCAGTGGGGTTAAGGTAAGGCCTGGACAATACGTTCGAAAGCACGCTGGGCATCTCCGTCCGTGTGAAGCTGGTGGAGCCAAAGACTATACCGAGGTGATAATCGTTAGTTCAGAGTTCTCTCCGGATTTCTGTTATTCACCTATCAGAAATGAAAGCTCACTGTTGGGCTTAGGCAAAACTTAACAAGAGGAAATCCGAGAACAGGGAAGAAGAATTAACTAGTACGCCCGTTCCCGGATTTGCGGCCCTAAACCATAT
>JAAYTS010000101.1 GCA_012517995.1 Clostridium sp. | reverse complement strand
GAAGATGGAGATAAAATTCTTTTAAGTAATTTAATAGGAGATTATAGAGTTTTTGAAAGGCTTGGAATGAAAATGGTGGATAAAGGAGTATACGAGAAATGGGTTGATAAAAGTGACGTAACAGCAATATATGAAGAAAAGAGGCCTATTTAATTTAAAAAAAACCCCGACTATAACAATATAGTTCGGGGTTTTTTAAAAATGACTTTTTTACTCCGGGCGGATTTACATCAGGAGGAGTACCGGAGGCGGTTATAAATCGCGTACCTAATACCGATGAATACAGGATAGTTGATACTTTTGATTGGAGTGAGTGAAATGGTGGAAAAGGAAAAGGAGTTATTGTTTAAAGCTATTGAAAAAACGAAATAGTTAAATATTTGCAGGGCAGAGATGGGTATAGAGTCGAAACGGAGCCTTGGACGCCTGCCCATCTTCTTACGGATTGGACAAAAATTATACCTTGGGGTATTTATGAGGTGTATAAAGAAAATCCAGAATTAGGATTAGACAAAATGATTGAAGATGCTATATTAGAAATGATGGATGGGGAACCTTTTGATATTTATGTAGCATTATATTTAGTGTACATTCAATATAAAAGCATTTCATGGTCAAGAATTTGCTTCAATTAGTAGTTAATATAGGGAGGGAAACATAAAACGTATGAAAAAGAAGGTTGCATTTGTATGTGTTCATAATTCTTGCCGTTCCCAAATGGCAGAAGGATGGGCAAAAAAATTAGGAAGTGAAGTATTTGAGGCGTATTCAGCAGGTACGGAAAGTTATCCTGAAGTAAAATCTTTGGCAATTAAGGTAATGGAAGAAGCAGGGGTGGACATGAGCGGCCATTATCCAAAATTATTAAGTGATATTCCGGCGGAAGTGGATATATTAATAACCATGGGCTGTAATGTAAAATGTCCTCATGTGCCGTGCAGATACAAAGAAGATTGGGGGATTAGTGACCCGTCAGGGGGAACGGTTGAAGATTACAGGAGGACAAGGGATGTAATTAAAGAAAGAGTAGAGGATTTAATTAAGATAGTAAGGAATAATGAAACTTCTTTATAATTACCACTGTCAGATATGCGGAGGGAATATCAGTGCAAAATATGGAGTCAATATTGTAGAATCCCACCATATAGACCCTTTTGTTGAATCTCTTAATAACAATGCTGAAAATCAGCTTATTATTTGTCCTAATCACCATCGTATTATTCATAAAGCAAAGCCTGCTTTTGACAGAAGAAAATTGATTTTTGTTTACCATAATGGATTAGAGGAAAGAATTGTATTTCTGTTAGTTTGTTATTAGCTTTGGTATTCTATGCAAGTTGTTTATACGCCCAATTAATTAAAAAATAGTTAAAGTTTAAAAATATTCAAATGTTTATTTACAAATTTAATGGGTAATTAAATTTGTAAAAGGAGGTGCCTAATTTAATGAAAATTGGTTTGGTTGGCATAGGAAAAATGGGATATAATCTTGCTTTAAATTTGAAAGATAAAGGGCATCAAGTGGCTGTATATGACAAGAGTTCTGATTTAGTTAGAAAAATTAAAGAACAGGGAATAGAAGGAGCTTTAGACTTAAAACAGCTTGTTAGCCTGCTCCCAGAAAGAAAAATCATATGGATTATGGTTCCAGCCGGAGATGCTGTTGAAGACACGATAAACTGCCTTTATGACCTTTTAAATAAAGGGGACATCGTCATAGACGGCGGTAACTCCCATTACAAAGACACTTTAAGAAGGGTTGAACTGTTGCAAAAAAAAGAGATAAATTATGTGGATATAGGCACAAGCGGCGGACTAGAGGGAGCTAGAAACGGGATATGTGCTATGGTTGGTGCAAAAAAAGAAATCTTTGAAATTATAGAGCCTTTAATAAAAGACATTTCTATTAAAAACGGGTATATTCACACTGGCAAAACAGGTTCTGGTCATTATGTAAAAATGATTCACAATGCAATTGAATATGGCATGATGCAGGCAATTGGAGAAGGTTTTGAAATTTTAAAAAAATCACCTTTTGAACTTAATCTGGTGGATATATCAAGAGTTTGGAATCATGGTTCTGTTATAAGAAGCTGGCTAATGGAATTGACACATCAACTTCTTTTAAAAGAACCTTCTTTAGACTCCATTAAAGGAAAAATTAAATCCTCAGGGGAGACTATATGGGCTTTACATGAGGCGTTAGATCTTGGAGTGCCTGCACCTATAACAGCTCTTTCCCAATTCACAAGATTTGCTTCTGAAACGGAAGATTCTTTTTCCAACAAAATTGTTGCAGGTTTGAGAAATGAATTTGGAGGACATTCAGTAACTAAAAAAATAATGGGGGATTGACATGAAAAGCAAGCTTCAATACAATCAGCAATTGGCTTTTGTTATATTTGGTGGGACAGGTGATTTAACAAAAAGAAAACTTATTCCAGCACTTTTTTCCCTTATAAAAGAAAAAAGAATTTCAGACAAAATTTCTATTGTTTTGGTGGGAAGAAGAAACAAAGATGTTAATGACTTTAAAAATGAACTTTTAGAGTTTATAAAAGTTTATTCAAGACATGAAATAAAAAAAGATGACAGGGATACATTTAGTGAAAAAATTAAGTACTGTAAATTTGATTTTGCAGATGAATCCATAGGATATAATATTTTATCTGAAACTTTAGAAAACTATGATAACAGGATTTTTTATCTGGCAGTAGCACCAGAGTTTTTTGAAATTATCATTAAAAGGCTAAAAAAATACAATCTTATTGAACAGGGTAAAGGCTTTCAAAGAATTATGATTGAAAAACCTTTTGGTTCTAGTCTTGAAAGTGCACGAAAGCTAAATGAGGCTATAACAAAAATAATTCCTGAAAAAAAGATATTTAGAGTGGACCACTATCTTGGAAAAGAAATGATACAAAATATTCTTTCTATAAGATTTGGAAACTCTATTTTTGAGCCTTTGTGGAGCCATCATTATATTGACAATATTCAGATTATATCAACTGAAACTATAGGAGTGGAAAGCAGGGGCGGATATTATGATAGTACAGGCATTGTTAAGGATATGCTTCAAAATCACATTCTTCAAATGCTTGCACTTATAGCTATGGAGCCTCCTGTAGATTTAGAACCAGAATCCATAAGAAATGAAAAAGTTAAGGTGTTAAAATCTTTGAGATTATTTAACAAAAAAAATATACAAGAGAGTATTGTTAAAGGACAATACGGCAAAGGATTTATAAATGGTGTGAAAGTGCCAGCCTACAGGGAAGAGGATAGGGTTTCTGAGAATTCAAATACAGATACATTTATAGCTCTTAAAATAAATGTGGACAATTTCAGGTGGGCAGGAGTGCCATTTTATATTAAGACAGGCAAAAGGCTTGACAGCAAAATGACCCAAATAATTGTTCAATTTAAAAAGTTACCTGGAATAAATTTTTATAAAAATTTAAACAATGGAGAACCTAATCTTCTGGTAATAAAAATTCAGCCAGAGGAAGGTGTGTTTTTTCAGATAAATGCAAAAAGTCCGGGAATTAATTTGATAGAGCCTGTAAAAGTAGATTACTGCCATTCTTGCAGGGTAGATTATAATTCACCAGAAGCCTATGAGCAAATTATACTAGAGGCAATAAGAAACAATTCCTCTATTTTCACCAGATGGGATGAATTAGAATATTCCTGGAAATTTGAAAAGAGCATTAGTGAATCCTTTGAGGGTACAGAGCCTAACTTTCCAAACTATGCGGCAGGTTCTAAAGGTCCTGAGGAAGCTGCAGAGCTTTTAGAAAGGGATGGCAGAATGTGGTGGGACACTTTTATTTAACAAAAAGAGATCTTTGTTGGAATAAAAAAATTAAAACTAAAGGGTTTAGAATAAAGTATTTAAAAAAGTATTTAAAATAAAAAACTTTTTAAAAATCTTTAGAAATAAAAGAAGGATTTTAAACAAAGGGAGGAGATTTCATGAAGATTTTTGACGTCTCTATGGCAATACATGAAAATATGACGGTTTATAAAAACCGTGAATCCAAAAGGCCGTCTGTAAAAAGGGTTAGAAATTTTGAAGAGGATGGTATTAATGAATCGGAAATAACTATGAATCTTCATACCGGCACTCATATAGACGCACCTTTGCATGTTTTTAAAAATGGTACTGCTATAGAAAGTATAGATATCCAAAGGCTTATAACAAAATGCAGGGTGCTAGACATGACAGGACTAGAAAAGATTACAGAGTCTGATCTTAGAAAAAAGGAAATTGAAAAAGGCAGCTTTGTCCTTTTAAAAACAGACAATTCTTATACTGATAATTTTGGAGACGGATTTGTTTTTCTTGAAAAAAGCGGTGCAGAATACCTGGCAGGTTTAAATGTAAAAGGTGTGGGAATTGATGCACTAGGCATAGAAAGAGATCAGGAAGGGCATCCCACCCATAATGCTGTAATTGGAAGCGGGGCAATTATTATAGAAGGTTTGAGACTTAAAGAAATAGAAGAGGGAGACTATATGATGTATGCTCTTCCCTTAAATATCCTAAATGCTGACGGTGCCCCTGCAAGGGTGGTGTTAATAAAATCATAAAAGCTAAGGAGGAATTTTTTATATAAACATTAACAAAAATGGTTTCAGCTATTATCAAAATTTATAACTCTATCTTTTTTTCCGTTCCTCCTTCATCTTTAAATTCTTTGACAAATTTACTTGCCCTAAAGGGTGAATCTGTAGCCTCGAAAGCAATGTAACTGACCGAATCGTCCTTTTCATAGCTGAAGATCAAATAAGTCCGTATATTGATCGATGTTCGTGTCTTTGCACGACCGCCGATCATGGCACCGACAGGTCCCAACAGAAGGCCGCCGGCCACAGCACCGCCAGTGCTTGAGACAATATGCTTTTGAATCTCTTTGTCGGTTATTATGGTAATATCGGTCAGTAAGAGGTTGTTTTATTGTATTTATAAGGATTTAAAATAAGGTCAAGTGCTTTAGCAATCAAAGCATTACTCTGCTTTTTGGAACATTCAGCATATTTGCGGCTATTTTTTGTTTTTAAGATACTCGTAAGAAGAGCCTTAACATTATAAATACTGATGAAGCTTCTGCAAGGGAGGTATTAATGATAAAATAAAAGAAATTTTTGTCATACTAATGCAGTTGACATAGAAATATGGTATAATTATCTTACATTTAAATATCGGCTATGTTATAAATTTAAAATTCTATTTATACATAATTACTATGTCCTACAATTTTGTGATAGTATCTGAATATGCTAAGTTCTACGATATCCAGGCAGTATCCGTTATTAAAAACATGCTATGTTTTATAATTTTTGAAAAATTTATCCATATAACAATGTTATGTCCTGCAATTTTTTAGATGATATTTATAGATTTTTAATATAAATTTTATTTTGGGAGGGTAATGTATGTTAAAAAAAGGCTTTTCGCAATGGTTGGCAATGATTTTATGTATGGCTTTGTTAATTGGAGTGACAAGCTACTTTACTCCTGCACCCGTTGATGCAGCTTCTTTTGCAAAAGGAGCTGATATAAGTTGGGTACCTGGAATGGAGGAACAGGGCTATGTATGGTATGACAAAAACGGCAATAAAAGAGATGTATTGGATATCTTAAAAAATGACTACAATATTAACTCTGTAAGAATCAGAACATGGGTTAATCCTACAAATGATTATGCCAATGGCTATTTAAACAAAGAGAGATCCATAGCTTTAGCTAAGCGTGCAAAAGACATGGGTTTTCAAATATGTTTTAATTTTCATTACAGCGATTCGTGGGCAGATCCAGGGAAACAATATAAGCCATCTGCATGGAGTCGCTTAAATTTTGAGCAATTAATGAAACAGACATATGATTATACATACGATGTTATGAGTGATTTGGCAAAGGAAGGCATTTATCCTGAATGGGTACAAGTTGGCAATGAGACCAACAATGGTATGCTTTGGGAAGATGGAAAAGCATCAGAGAATATGAGGAATTTTGCATGGCTTGTTAATTGCGGCCACGATGCAGTCAAAGCCGTAAGCCAAAACTCTAAAGTAATTGTACATTTATCTAACGGGTACGACAATAATTTGTATAGGTGGATGTTTGATGGTTTGACTAATAATGGGGCCAAATTTGATATAATTGGCATGTCTTTATATCCTACAGAAAGGGATTGGCAGACACTTAATAATCAATGTCTTTCCAACATGCGTGATATGAAGTCTAGATATGGCAAGGATGTAATGATATGTGAAGTAGGCATGGACTATACTCAGGAAGTTGCAGCAAAAAACTTTATTTCTGATATAGTTAATAAAACACAATCTATTGGTGGGCTAGGAGTGTTTTATTGGGAACCTCAGGCATATCCTAATTATAATGCTGGGTACAGAAAAGGTGCATGGAACAGTGATGGCAGACCTACTCTTGCTCTAGAGGGTTTTGGTTACAACGAAAACATTCCTACCCCTCCAGGCGAAGGTAATGGAACAGTTAACAGCACCTCTCAAAATAAATATGGTGATTTAAATGGTGATGGAAAAATTAACACTATAGATTATTCTATACTAAACAGATATATTTTAGAAGTGATAGACAGCTTTCCTATACAAGACGGGCTAAAAAAAGCAGATGTAAATGGTGATGGAAAAGTTAATTCAGCGGATGCAGTCTTTATGGGACGTTACCTTTTGGAAATAATAGACAAATTTCCAGTAGAAGAAAATTCAGACCCTCATCCTGACAGACAGTCAATAAAAAATTTAAATGTATATGAAACAGAAAATAAAAACAATTGGAGAATAATGAATAATTTAAGTGTTGGACAACAAGCATTTGGTGATAGAGAATACACAATATCTTATGTGCCTCAAGAACTGGTGGGTGCAGATTGGATTCAACCAGCTATGAATTCAAGGTCCAACACATCTTTAAATAATTATGCTTCCTTTGAAGTTGAGACAGATGGTTATGTTTTTATAGCTCATTCTGATAGAGTTTTAGTTAAACCTTATTGGTTATCAGAATATGAAAAAAGCAGCCTTACTATAAAGGTTAGAGAGTCAGATACTGTGGAAAGAACTATGACAGTTTATTATAAAAAAGTATCTGCTGGAGAAAAAGTGAATTTAGGAATAAACTCAAATGATGGTACAACTACTTCACTTATTTATCTGGCTACAGCAACTGGAAACATAGCATTACCATCTCCTCCACCTCCGCCTCCAACACCTGAACCAGGTTCAGGAAGGCAAATGGAATACTTAGATCGTGGACTGGTTGCAGTAAAAACAGACAATGGTGTATTTGTAAGCTGGCGCTTATTTGGTACTGATCCACAAAACATTGCATTTAACATATACAGAGACGGTACAAAAATAAACTCTACTCCAATTACATTAAGCACCAACTATTTAGATAATTCTGGTGGCAGCAATTCGAAATATTACATTTGTCCAATTATAGACGGCAGGGAAATGGAAAAATCAAAAACTGTAAGCGTATGGAATCAAAACTATTTAGAAATTCCATTAAATCGACCTTCAGGTGGAAGTGTGGGGGGTTCTTCCTATACATATAGTCCTAATGACATAAGTGTGGGGGATCTTGATGGTGATGGTGAATATGAGCTGGTTTTGAAATGGGAACCATCAAATGCAAAGGATAACTCACAAGCAGGTCATACAGGAAATGTTATAATTGATGCATATAAACTTAATGGCACACAGCTTTGGAGAATAGATTTGGGCAGAAATATCCGTGCTGGTGCTCACTACACCCAATTTCTTGTGTACGATTTTGATGGCGATGGAAGAGCTGAAGTTGTAATGAAAACAGCTGATGGCACAAGGGATGGAAGAGGTGGTGTAATAGGTAATCCTAATGCAGATTATCGCAACGGAGAAGGATTTGTTTTAGACGGCCCTGAATACTTAACTGTTTTTGATGGTCTTACAGGTGCAGCTCTTGAAACCATCAATTATATACCTCCAAGAGGAAGGGTTACAGACTGGGGTGATAACTACGGAAATAGGTGTGACCGTTTCCTTGCAACAGTTGCATATCTTGATGGTGAAAGACCAAGTATTGTAATGTGCCGTGGTTATTATACCAGAACTGTTTTAACAGCCTTTAACTGGCGTGATGGTAGACTTACCCATGTTTGGACATTTGACAGTAACACAGCAGGAAGCGGCTATATCGGACAGGGAAATCACAATCTTAGCGTAGGTGATGTTGATGGGGATGGCTGTGATGAGATTATTTATGGTGCAATGGCAGTAGACCATGATGGAAGAGGACTTTATACAACAAGATGGGGACACGGGGATGCAGGTCATCTATCTGATTTGATACCTGACAGACCAGGATTGGAGTATTACCAGATTCACGAAAATCCACCTCAATATGCTGCTACTGTCCGGGATGCCCGTACGGGACAGTTGATATTCTCAATAGGTACAGGTGATACTGGAAGGGGACTTGCGGCAAATATTGACCCACGACATATTGGTTACCAGTTTTGGAGTAGTACATCAGGAGGGCTCTATAACTCAAGGGGACAAAGAATTACCACTGCCACTCCGTCATCTACAAACTTTGCAATATGGTGGGATGGAGACCTTTTAAGAGAGCTATTAGACAGCAACAGAATAGATAAATGGGATTGGAATAGTAATAGAACTAATAATATATTTACTGCAGTGGGATGTTCCTCTAATAACGGAACAAAATCAACACCAGGTTTAAGTGCTGATATATTAGGTGATTGGAGAGAAGAAGTGATATTTAGAACAAACAATGACAATGCTCTTAGAATATATACAACCACTCATCTTACAGACAGAAGGATATATACACTTATGCATGATCCAATTTATAGACTAAGTATTGCGTGGCAAAATGTAGCCTACAATCAACCGCCACACCCAGGATTTTATTTAGGGCATGGTATGGATACGCCTCCAGTTCCAGAAATATATTTAGTTAAGGGAAATTAAACTAGACATGGGACCAATCAAGAGGTTAAGTTCAAATACTATAAAAGCTCTATCTTAGAAAAGATAGAGCTTTTTATAATATTACTGTAAACTGGATTTCCAAAGTCCGTGAAGGTTGCAGTAAGCATAAACATCTACATTATCTTTGTTACAAAAAGTAGCTTTTGGTTCATCTTCAGGTGAAAGTTCAATTCTTTCAATTCCATTATCTGACACAACAGCAATCCATTCTATATAATGTTCTTTTGTCATTGGATGTTCTACTGAGCCAACTGTAACAACAATTTTTCCATCTTTTCTTTCAGCAACAGGAACATGTTTTTCAGTTGAAGCATCAAAGGTATTTGGATCAAGTTTTACCATTGGCTTACCACAGCATACAAGTTCTCCTCCACCATTAGTTATAAGTTCTACAAGATTTCCACAAACTTCACATCTAAAAAATGCCACTTTAGACTTCATCTTGACAGCTCCTTTCAAAATAGTAAAAATTCTATTCATTCATAATGTTTATACCCAATTGTTCATAGTGTAAACATCTTTTTAAAGTGTGAAAAATAAAAGTTGTCATAATACTTTCTCATTTAATTATTTATTTGCATATTATGCAATATGTAAATTTATTTTGGAGAGGTAATTATGGCTAAATTTAATATTGGAGATATAGTAGTGAGAAAATCTTATGGAGAAGATATATACTTTACCATAACTGGAATAAGGGAGGGAAAATCACAAAAACTAGAGTATGTTTTAAAAGGTGTGTTTTACAGAATAGAAGCAGATGCCTATGAGGAAGACTTATTAAAAGAAGATGTCCGAAATGTTGAATTGAATTTTAAAATGGAATTTATGAGAGCAAAAAAAAATGCCTCCAGGAAGTTCTATTTAAACAGGATATTAGGAATATACCGCCTAAGAAAAATACCAGGGACAATTTTGCATATTGATTCAAGCAGCAGGTTTTTAAATATGTGTACTAAGTTGTATAGGGAAGCTGGCATAAAGAGTAAGGGATATGTTGTTGCAGAGAGAAATCAGCCAAGTGTAGTAAGGCAGATTTTATCCAGGATAAGACCGGATATACTTGTGGTAACAGGACATGACGGCATAAAAAAGGGAAAAAGTAATTTAAGCAACATAGAAAATTATAGAAATTCAAAGTATTATGTTCAAAGCGTAAAAGAAGCAAGACGGTATCAAAAAGACCCTGACAAATTATGTATATTTGCAGGAGCCTGTCAATCTTATTTTGAAGCTATAATGGATGCAGGAGCAAATTTTGCAAGTTCACCTGGCAGAATAAATATTAATGCACTAGATCCAGCAATATTATCAGAAAAAGTGGCACTTACAGACAGAAGATATTATGTAACTCCCGAAGAAGTATCAAGTATAATTATATCAGGGAGTGCCGGTGTAGGAGGAATAAATACAAAGGGCCGTCTTATCACTGTATAACAAGAAGTGGCGCCACCCAATGCTTCCGCCTTGTCTTTCCAAATAAGATGTTGTAAAATGAATGAAAGAAAAGATAACAAACAAGGAGGAAGTTTTGGGTAAAAACCTGTATATAACGGAAAAACCTTCGGTGGCATCAAGTTTTGCAGAAGTGCTGGGAATAAAGATAACGGCACAGGATAGAAAAAGAGGTTTTGCAGAGTCAGAAAAATCTGTAGTGACCTGGTGTTTTGGGCATCTTATTACAATGGCCTTTCCAGATGCATATGACCCTATTTACAAACAGTGGAGAATTGAGCACCTTCCTATAATACCTGAAAAGTACAAGTATGTTATTATTAATGATGAGGGTGTCAAAAGACAGTTTGAAACCATAAAGTCATTAATGACAAGAGAAGATATTGATTTAATATATGCATGTACTGATAGTGGGCGTGAAGGTGAGTATATTTACAGACTTGTATATGAACATAGCGGTTCTACCAAGCCTGCTAAGAGAGTGTGGATTTCTTCCCAGACAGAAGAGGCAATTAAAGAGGGGATTAAAAAAGCAAAAGACATAAATGAATACAATTCCCTTTCTACAGCGGCATATTGCAGGGCAAAGGAAGATTGGCTTTTTGGAATGAATTTTAGCAGAATTTACACTTGCATGTATGGAAGAACAGTTTCAAATGTGGTAAAGGAGGAAAAATCCTCGGTTATTGCTATTGGAAGGGTTATGACATGTGTATTAGGTCTTGTTGTGGATAGAGAACAGGAAATAAGGAATTTTGTGCCTAAAAAACATTATGGAATAACAGCAAGTTTTTTGTCTGGTGAAAGCAATATTGAATATAAAGGAAAATGGCAGCCAGAAAAGAAAAAAAATAAGGATGATGATGAAAAATACATTGAGAAAAAAGAGGCAGAAGAAGTTATTGAAAGGCTTAAAGACAAGGTGGCACAAATTAAAAAAGTTGATATCAAAAAAAAGAATGAACAACCGCCCCTTCTTTTTAACCTTGCAGAACTTCAGTCGGAAGCAAATAAAAAATTTAAGCTTCCAGTGGAAAAAACCCTTGAAATTGCCCAAAAACTTTATGAGAGAAAGTTGATAACTTACCCTAGGACAGACTGTAGGGTGATTTCTACAGATGTATTAGGTGAAGTACCAAAGGTACTAAATGGGCTTTTTAAAAATCCTGCTTATAAGGATAATGTGTCAAGAATCAAAGAATTTGGAGAACTTAGAGTTAAAAAGACTACAAAGAGGTTTGTTGATGATAAAAAGGTAACAGACCACTATGCAATTATACCCACTTATATTACTGCTGATACAAATAAGATGGACAGCAATTCTAAAAAAATATATGATTTAATTGTAAAGAGGTTTTTGGCAATTTTTTATCCACCGGCAGTTTATAATACGGTAAGGGTTGAGACGCATATTGACGATGAAATTTTTGTATCAAATGCAAAGACATTAAAGGATACGGGGTGGAAAGAAGTATATGATGTTAGCACATCTAAAGAGGATGACACTACAAATGTCCCTATTCACCTTCTAAAGAAAAATGAAAATTGCAAGATGGAGGCATTTGATTTAGATGAGAAGGAGACAAAACCTCCCTCCCGCTACACAGACGGTTCCCTTATAATAACAATGGAAAAAGCAGGAAAGTTTATTGAAGATGAAGAACTAAGGGAACAAATAAAAACTTCGGGTATAGGTACTTCAGCCACAAGAGCGGGAATAATTAAAAAACTCAAAGATATAGGATATATAAATATAAATTCAAAAACCCAGGTTGTCACGCCTACCATAAAAGGTGAAGCAATAGTTGAGGTGGTTAGAAGGACTGCCAAAGAACTTTTAAATCCATCTCTTACTGCAAGTTGGGAAAAAGGTCTTACAATGATAGAAAACAAGGAAACTACAGAAGAAATTTTTGAAGAAAAGCTTCATAAATACATTAATAAGACTATAAATAAAGTTAAAAGAAGCAGAGGAAATTTTGATTTAGCCAGTATTATTAAAAAAGAACTGTAGCATATATAGTAGTAGGGCTACAGTTTCTTTATTTAAAGTCAAAAATTATTATAAATAATTGAGGACATATTAATGGGGGCAATATATAAAAGTTTATAATAAAATTAAGCACATTATAGTAATGGTGCTAAAAGCATAATTTCTTCATTATTTTCATATATCGTATCAAATTGCTGTATGGGAAGGGGATTTCTACCCAAACCCACTTCAATTGTAAACCCAGGTCGGCGGTGTTCTTGTATAAACCAATCCTTATAGCCGGCAAAGGCAGCTTCAGGAGGAACGTCAGCAACTTCATAACCGCTGGCTCTTGCAAAAAGATTTGCAATGCCTAAAGATTCTGGAGGTGTTAGGTTTAGAAAAGACCAGTAAATAACCCTTCCCTGTGAATGGTATGAAATAACCAGTCTAAAGTTTTGCTGGTTGGTGAAGTTTGCAACTGCAGTTGTTTCAGGTTCGGACAGAGGGTATGGACCTCCAAACCTTGTAGGACCTGGTCCAAATATGCCAAGCATTTCTTCTTGTGCTTTTCCCAGTTCCCACCTGGCAGGGTAGTTTCTATTTAAATCAACGCCTCGGATGTTGGCATTCCAAACTTCTGAAAAAGGTCTTCCAGTGGTATTCCAAGCAAGAAGTTGCTCATAGAAAGGGTTTGAAGGTTCAAGACCATTTAGAACTAAATCCACTCCATCAGGGTTTACCATGGGAACTATATATATGCTGCTTTGCTCCCATATATCAGGGATATTATATCCTCTTATACGCCCACCTTCAGAGTATGCATGTAAAAAGTTTTCGGCAAACTTCATAACCAATGGGCTGGTAATCCATTCCAGGGAGTGATGTGCACTGTTGTAAAAGACTTCTCGTGGTCCGTTTCCTAGTTTTAAATAGTATAAATTTTTACCTAAAACACTTGTGCCAATTGAACCTGTTTCCAAAAAGGGGTATCTGGCTTTTAGGCCTTCAATATCTCTTTCTAGTATTTCATATGTATAATCAATGTCGGTAAAAACCACCTCTATATCATAAGGAACAACTATCTGCTGTCCAATATGTATTAGGTTGGGGTTTATTTCAGGATTTGCAATGATAATTGCATTTAGCGAGGTATTATATCTTTTGGCGATATTATAAATAGTATCCCCTGACCTGACAGTATAAATATCATATCCTCTTAGAAACTTTAAAAATACTTCCCATGTTCTATCTCCTACAATCCCATCGGTGATAAGACCATTATTTCTTTGAAAATTAATAACTGCCCTCTGGGTTTGGGGTCCATAGACACCGTCTATCTGACCAGGGGAATAACCTAACTTTATCAAAAGGCTTTGAATAAGTTTTACATTTGGTCCTGTTGACCCAAGTCTTAGAGTTTCCATTTGATACCACCTTTATAATATTAGTTATTATATAGTTTATTAAGGTGGTACGATTTTTGTTCATAATTTTTTTAAGCTAGAAAATTAAGTGAGGCGTCAGAGAGCCAACGTATTTTGTCCCCTAAATTTTCAATGTCTATGCCTATACTTCCTAATATTGCTGGTGCAAAGTAGGATAGTACTGTGAGAATAGTTGCTGAAATTAAGGCACCTAAAAAAGCACAAAAAAGCGACTTTTTCATATCAAGACCTAAAACAGCAGCTACTGCAGAACCTGTCCATACACCTGTTGTAGGAAGGGGAATGCCTATAAATATTATAAGACCAATTTCTTTATATTTTTCAAGTTTAGGTGTGTTTTTTTGAAGCTTTTTTTCTACAAAACCTGTAAACCAGTTTAAAAATTTAAATTTTTTTAGCCAATTGAATATAGGGTTAAACAATAAAAGAATTATAGGTGCTGGAATTAAACTTCCAAAAAGGCAAGTTAAAAACACCAAAGCAGGGTTTAAATTATACAGCAAAATCCCTATGGGTATAGAGACTCTTTGTTCAATTAGTGGTATCGCTGATATAAAAACAATAATAGCAAAAGGTATTAATTTTTCCATTTAAAATCCTCCACACAGCACTCTACTTATTAAAAATAGGTCATAAAGTATACTATTCAAATAACCTATAACAATATACCATATTACAGCTTGTGTTTCAATGATTATTTACCGTTGATAGATAAAGGATAATTATATATACTTAAAACAGAATTAATTATAAATTAATAATTTGTACAGTACTTCAAGAATTTATAAAGTGCATTGTTAAGGGAGGGCATTGGATGGTTCCTAAATTTTACATAGGAGATATTGTAGAGCTGAAAAAGCAGCATCCTTGTGGGAGTAAGCAATGGGAAATTACAAGGTTAGGCGTAGACATTAAAATCAAATGTTTAGGTTGTGAGCATCAGGTAATGCTGCCAAGAGTAAAGTTTGAAAAAAGTGTAAAAAAAATTATACAATCCAAACAAGATACTAAACAATGCACTTTATAAATTCTTGAAGTACTGTACAAATTATTAATTTATAATTAATT
>JAAYTS010000100.1 GCA_012517995.1 Clostridium sp. | reverse complement strand
CGTCCGTTTAGCATATTTTTATTTATTTCTATATCTATTTTTGAACACAAAAAAACCGCCAAAGGGAATTCTCCCCCTGACGGTTGGCGATTGCGATAAGCAAACTTTGTAATTGTAAACAAACTCGTGTGTAATGAAACAACTCCTATCTCTTTGAGAACTGTGGAGCTCTTCTTGCTTTTTTAAGACCATATTTCTTTCTTTCCTTCATTCTTGGGTCTCTTGTGAGGTATCCAGCTTTCTTTAATGCTGGCCTTAATTCTTCATCTGCCTTCAACAAAGCTCTTGCTATTCCGTGCCTTATAGCACCCGCTTGACCTGTAAAACCTCCACCGATAACTTTACAAAGAACATCAAACTTGCTTAATGTATCTGTAAGTAGTAAAGGCTGTCTAACTATAACCTTTAGTGTTTCTAAACCAAAATAATCATCAAGACTTCTATCATTTATAAGAATCTTTCCATTTCCTGGAACAAGTCTAACTCTAGCTATTGATTTTTTTCTTCTTCCGGTACCGTAATACTGTACTTTTGACATAGAAAATTATACCTCCCTTCAAATTAAATATTGATTTCTAAGTTTTCAGGTTTTTGAGCCTGGTGTGGATGTTCTGATCCTCTGTAAACCTTAAGCTTCCTGAACATTGCCCTGCCAAGGCTATTTTTAGGAAGCATTCTCTTTACCGCTATCTCAATAGCTTTTTCAGGCTTTTCAGCTAAAAAGTGCTTATACTTAACCTCTTTTAACCCTCCTGGATATAAAGAGTGCCTTCTGTAAAGCTTTTGTTCTAACTTCTTACCAGTAAGAACAATTTTTTCTGCATTTAATACTATCACATGGTCTCCCGTATCCACATGTGGAGTATATTCTGGCTTATGCTTCCCTCTTAAAATTTTTGCCACTTCACTAGCTAGTCTTCCTAGTACTTTGCCTTCGGCATCAACAACGTACCACTTCCTTTTAACTTCATTGGCCTTAGCCATAAAAGTTTTCATGAAATTCCTTACCTCCTTAATTAAAACCGTATTTATAGAAAATTTTATATCAGTTCAAATCAAATAGAACCAATTAATCATACTTAAATATTTTAATACAGTGGTATGCAGTGTGTCAAGTAATTTTTTAAATAATTTAATTTATCGTTATATTCCTTTCTTTTTTGCCATATTAATTCTTCATACTCTTGTATAATCCGTCTTCATTTCATTTTTTAAAATTCAAAATCAGGCAATTTTTTATAAACTTTTTCTAATAGCTCTTTACTGACCGCTTTATAACCATTATAAACCAGAAAAATATTGACATAGCAAATTCTGCATGTCATTTTAAATTAGAATTTAATAATTTTTTAATATTAGAAAAAATAATTTAGATAAAAAAACAGCCCAGATGGCAGATATAAATTTTACGATTATCAAAATGAATTTCTGCATTCAGTAATTTAATAAAAATTTAAAAAACAACAAACTTCAGATAAAGGATTTTTCCCCCTGAGGTTTGTATAAAATCCACTTGACTAAAAAACTTTTGTTTTCATCAGTTTTATAAATAAAGCCAAAAGACCAAAAGAATATGCTATAGAAATCCCAAAGGCTAAAAATAAAGGTCCTGCATCTTTTAAACCTCCAAAATTAGTTATTCTGTCAACAACAATTGAAACAGGTGGCAAAATATAGAGCACCCATTTAGTAGCAGGACTTTTTATTATTATTGCCTTTTGTACTACAGAAATCAATACAACAATTATCAGCATCAAAATGGCAAATTGCCGATTTTTAACTAATCTTGAGTTAAATAAAACAGAAACACAAACTCCCAAAAACCCCAAAAGCAAATGACTTATTAGGGCAACTATTAAATTGCCTACACTTACATTTTCGCTAAAAAAACCAAATATAGCAGGGTAAAGTACAATTATAAAGCTCATTACAGATACAACAATCCAAACAAAAAACACTTTTGAAAAATAATAAATTGTATTATTTCTAAGACTTAATAAAACAATTTGTTGTTGTACCGGGTCTTCAATTTCCATAAAGTTGCAAGCAATCAATGTGGCAATTATAAAAATAAACATTGCCGTCATTCCATATGTATTCATTGCCTCAAGAGGCTTAGTAGCATATAAAACCGCAAATGCAGTCAGGTAAATTACCAATGGCACGATAAATTTATGAGATCTGCTAAAATAACGGAAATTATAAAACAAAAGCTGCTTAATCATCTTTTAAAATTCCTTTCTTAAAAAACTAACATTAATCACTATATTCCATAACACTGTTTACAGATATAATATAGCAGTTCCTGTCTATCAATTTTTTTAATAGTTCATTACTATATTGTGCTTTAACATAAACATGTATCTGGTCTTTTAACACATCACTTTTAATAACCCCATCCATTCGGTCTAATGTATTCAATAATATAGGATCATCTTCACATTTAAATTGAATAACTTTGGTGGTAAACTCTCTGCTGCTATGTATAGTTTTGTTAGTTATAACAATAGCCCTGTCTGCTAACTTCTCTATCAGGTGATTCTCATGACAGGCAATTGCAATAGAAACCCCTTGGTCTCTAAACTCCTGCACTGCCTCTACAAACTTTTCCTGAGATTCTAAATCTTGACCTGAAAGAGGCTCGTCTAAAAGCAAAACATCTGGCTTTGTCATTAATGACTGTATAACAGCTACCTTTTGCATAGAACCCTTTGAAAGATATTTAATCATTGTATTTTTCATAAGCTGCATATTAAACTTTTCAAATAAAATTTCAACATGTGAATCTATTTCAGACTTCGAAAGTCCCTGAAATGTTCCTATATGGTAAAGGTATTCTGCTGGAGTGAAATTCATTTTTGGAAAATGTTCAGGAACATAGTTTATTTTTATATTATCTTTTTGCAGTCTTTTCCCACTTGACACTTTAGTAAGACCTGCAATAACCCTTAAAAGAGTACTCTTACCGGAACCGTTTGCACCAACAATACCTATAGATTGTCCTTTTCTAATAGATAAATTAACTTCTTTTACCACAATATTGCCATCATAATCTTTAGACACATTTTCAAGTTTGATTAAATCTTCCATATGTTCCCCTTACTAAAAAATATTCGTTATAAATACAATTATAAATACAATAAGTTAGTAAGTCAAGAATCCATAATCTCTACGCTAGTTACTCTCAAAGAGTCTCCACTTACTTTTCTGATTTAAAATTCTCAATTAAAAATTCATATGGAATAACAAACCGTTGATTGTTAATAAAAATTTCCTGAGTACCATCATCAATGTCCACTTTTTCATCTATTTGTTCTGTTAATTGTTCTGTCTCCTTTAAGTGCTTAATTTCTTTATGAATACTCTCCATTTTTCTATCTAATTCTGCAACTGAATCTGCCGCCTCTTTAAGTTCCCTCATTAACCTTTCTGGAATATCTTTGTCATATTTGTAATAAATTTTGTGCTCTAAACTTGCCCAAAAATCCATTGCAATTGTTCTTATTTGTACTTCCACATAAGTTTCTTCAATTCTGTCAGACATAAAAACAGGAATCTTCAATATTAAATGCAGGCTTTTATACCCATTGGGCTTTGGATTTTTTATGTAATCTTTGCATGTAACTAATTTTACATCTTTTTGTGATTGTAACATCTCACTTAATTCATATATATCTGAAATAAATGAACAGGTAATCCGCACCCCTGCTATGTCCTGAATGTTTTCTTTTATTGAAGAAAGTGAAATGTCACACCCTTTTCTTTTGAGTTTTTT
>JAAYTS010000099.1 GCA_012517995.1 Clostridium sp. | reverse complement strand
GGACGCAGATTTAAATTCGTAAGTTCCTGGTTCTGTGCATATTGCACAGTTTAGAATTCCTACTTTCATTATTCTTTCCCTCCTAAAATTTCAATTGCTGCCTTTGCTATTTTTTGCTCTTTTTCGGTCCAGTCACTCATGACGGACTCGAATTTTTCAAGTGTATAAATATCCCAATTGTAGGAAATTTTAATTGAATTATTTTTAGTTCTAAATACTGTCAAAGATACTCTGTACCTACCAACAGGTGTAATAGTTAATGTGTCATCAGGGGAAGAGTTGCAGAGGTAGTTCCATTAAAACAAGGATTGAAACTAATATCTGCAATCAACGAATTTATAGGCGGCATTAAGTTGCAGAGGTAGTTCCATTAAAACAAGGATTGAAACACTTTCTTCCATCAATAATGAATGATTTACCTTCCGGTTGCAGAGATAGTTCCATTAAAGCAAGGGTTGAAACACAACTGCAGTAAGAGAAAAATGAGGTTTTGGAATTTCGGTTACAAAGGAAAAACCACTAAAACAGTGAAAACTATATTAAAAAAATATTCTAGTAATAATGCTGGCTGTTTCTATGTTTACTAAAAGGAGGTCTAAAATGAAACTTATTTTAAATACACCTGGTCTTTACCTTCGCAAAAGAGGTGAGTGCTTCCAAATCCAGGAGGAAGATAAAAAACACGAAATAGCTGCAATAAAGGTGGAACAAATTTTAATCACCACTCAGGCACTCCTTACTACAGATGCAATTGAACTTGCTCTTGAAAACAACATTGATATCATTTTTTTAAAAAGAAGCGGCAGACCTATGGGACGTGTTTGGCACTCTAAACTTGGAAGCATCAGCACAATCCGAAGAAAGCAGCTATTCCTTCAGGAAAGTCCATTAGGACTACAGCTTGTAAAAGAATGGCTGACAGAAAAGATGGATAATAAAATAAGAGTGCTAAAAAAACTTGCTGCCAACCGAAGAGATGAAGAAAGACGGGATCTAATAAAGGATGCTATAGAAAAAATAGAAAAACAAAGGAAAAATATCATGTCAGTAGGAGACGATGAGGTAATAAACAATGTAAGAAATTCATTTCTTGGTTATGAAGGCACTGCTGGAAGAGCATATTTTTCTATCCTTGGTCAGCTGGTACCAGAAAAATATGCTTTTGAATCTAGAAGCCGGAATCCTGCAAAAGATCCCTTCAATTGTATGCTTAATTACTCCTATGGGATTTTATACTCTAATGTTGAGAAAGCATGTATAATTGCAGGTCTTGATCCCTATATAGGTATTATGCATACCGATAATTACAATAAAAAAGCCTTGGTGTATGACATAATTGAAATGTATAGAGGATATATGGATGAAATAGTTTTAAGACTGTTTAATACCAAAAAGATACAGGATGATTTTTTTGATGATGTAGAAGGTGGCTGTTATCTTAACAAACAGGGAAAACAGGCACTTATAGCAGAGTATAATAAAGAACTGGAAGTAAAAATGAATTACAGAGGCAGAAGAATAGAATTTGCCAATATCATTCAGTATGACTGCCATCAAATTGCAAACAGGATACTGAAGGAGGATATAAAATGTTAACATGGGTAATTTACGATATCACTTCCAATAAAATTCGGAATAATGTTATAAGAAAGTGTAAAAATGTTGGTCTTTATAGAGTGCAAAAAAGCGTATTTCTTGGAGATTTAGAAGACAATAAATTTGACGAGTTAGTATTAGAACTTGATAGCATGATAAATACAGAAAAAGATTCAGTTTATGTATTTCCCATGAGCAAGAGCGAGTTAAATAAAGCAGGTTTACTAGGACAAGCCTTTGATAAGGAGTTGGTAACCGATGAAATCATCTCAAAGTTTTTTTAATGAATATCAGTATTATATTACCCCTTCCGATATGATTGAGTTTTTATATTGCAAAAGATTTATTTATTATATGAAATGTCTTGGGATTAGCCAAAATGAAGAGAAGCGTTTTAAGGTTATGATGGGAAGGGAAATCCACGAAAAAAGAGCCACTCAAAATAAGGACTATTTGCCAAAGAAGATTGGTTCATGTAATAAAATGATAGGGGTGAACCTGATCTCAGAAAAATACGGGATAATAGGAAATGTTGATGAAATTCACACCCTTGAAGATGGAACAATGGCACCTTTAGATTATAAATTTACCAGATATGACCAAAGAATTTTTAAAACCCATAGAAACCAGCTGGTTATGTATGCATTAATGATTGAAGAGGTTTTTAACAAAAAAGTTCAAAAAGGGTTTATTGTATATTGCAGAGAAGAAAACAGGTTAGTTGAAATTGATATAACAAAAGAGGATAAGGAAAAGGTCAACTCTTATATTGAAGAATATAAAAAAATTTTGGATGGATACTATCCTGAAGCAACAAAACAAAAAAGTAAGTGCCTTGATTGCTGTTACAAAAACATCTGTATAAAAATTTAGAATACCTTTTATTTCTTCATAATAAAAAAATCTCATAAGGAACATAATTAACTCTATTGTCGTCTAAAATAAAAAGCACAAAAAAATGGAGGATGTTTTTATGAGAAAAAAAATAATTGGAAGCACTATTTTAACAGTTGCATTATCATCGGCACTAATAATTCCATCTTTAGGACAAACTACACAAGTTACACCTATATCCGCTGAAGACGCTAAAATTATTCCTATTTCCTATCGAATGCATTGGTCACAGGTATTCATAGACCAATTGTCAAAGGATTATAATGTGGAGTCGATATTTAGTGAGAAAGACCTTAATACAGCTATTAAAGCCGAGGATTATCAAAATATAGTAAGGATGGTATTGGACGCAGAGTACAATGGTACACCAGATGCAATGACTAGAGAAGCTGTTGTATATGAACTTATGAAAATCTGGGCAGATAAAACAGGGCAGAATCTGGATGAAATTGCAACTATAAGAATGATTATCTATTCAGATACTGAAAAAATCGATCCTAAATATAATCATGCAATAACTGTAGCTTATATGAGAGATGTAGCCAAGGGCAGAGGCGAAGGCATTTTTGCTCCTAAGTCAGATGTTACATATGGAGAATTGGCGGCACTAATATTTAATACAGCTGAGGCTATTGAAAAAGAAAACCAGCCTGATGTCCAGCCCATAGATGAGGAAAAATTTGAGACACGGGGAAGCTATGAAATAACAGATGGCAAGGTGGTATTTGATTTTGAATTGGTGAGCTACTATACAAATCCAAAGGAGTTGCTTTTTGGCTCCGGTCAACAGTTTGAACTGGTTATAACCGATGAAAAAGAGGAAGAGGTATACAGATTTTCTGAAGGAAAATTCTTTACACTAGCAATTGTACCAAAAACCATAAACCCAGGAGAGGCTTTAAAATGGCAGGATGAATGGGATATGACAGATAAAGAAGGAAATAAGCTGACAGCGGGCAAGTATAAAGCAAAAATTGATATTATGGTTATACCAGAGGAAAACAGCGAAAAAATTGAAGAAAGCCAGCTAACAACTGTAATTGAATTTGAATTAACCGATATTGAAGGTAAAAAAGAAATTATAAAATCTAAAGAGGCTGAGGAAATTATTAAGGGAACAGCGGACAAGCTAATTGATGCAATAAAGGATAAAGATTTTGAAACTGTTTCAGAATTGGCACACCCGATTAAAGGCGTGAGATTTACTCCTTACACCTATGTTTCATTAGAAGATGATATGGTCTTTAATAAAGAAGATATTAAAAATTTCTTTAATGATGAAAAAGTATATGTATGGGGAATTTATGACGGCATAGGAGATGATATTTCTTTAACTCCTGGTAAATATTATGAAAGGTTTATATACTCTGCAGACTTTAAAAATGCCAACGAGATTGGATATAACAAGGTATTAAGCACTGGAAATATGCTTGAAAACCAGTTTGAAGTTTATGATAATCCTATCATAGTAGAGTATTACTTCCCAGGATTTAATCCTGAATATGAAGGCATGGATTGGAAGAGTCTTCGCCTGGTGTTTGAACAATATGAGGATAATTGGTATCTGGTAGGGATTATTCACAATCAATGGACGATATAATAAACTAAAATTTTATTGATAGTTAAAGGCGAGGGGCATAAGGCTCCTCGTTTTTATTATGAGGTTTAAAATAAATTGTTTTTTTAAATAAAAAAAATAAATGTTAACATTTTAAAAAAAAATTGTTGGAATTATCTAAATTTAAAGCTATAATTAAATAAATATTATAATTTATGAAAAATGTATTTTTATGTCGATGAATATTTTGTGGAGGTGTTGCACCATGCCATCTACCTATAATGGTATTGGTACTATGTACTATGGGAAGAAAAATGTGCATGAACATCAAGGGAACTGTGAGTCGTGTACTAGACATACTACGTTAAGGTCTTACGATACAACTAAGTATTTTGTAATTGCATATATTCCAATATTTCCCTTAGGTAAAAAGAGAGTAATAGATGAATGTTCTATATGCAGAAGACACCATGTTCTTAAGCTTTCACAGTGGGAGAAAATGAAAATAGAAGCTTCGGAAGAATCATATAATTTATGGTTTCAAGAGCCAAATGATATTGAAAAAGCGAGAAAGCTTCTTGAAACAATAATTTTATTTAGAAATGTTGAATTATTAAATTCTATTAAACAGGATATGAAAAACAGTTGTATAAATAACCCTGAAATATTAGCCCTTTTAGGGGATGCGCTTGTTTTCTTTAATCAGCTTGATGAAGCAGAAAGTGTTTTTGAAGCTTTACTTTCCATGAAAGGAGATATAATAGTAAGGGAAAAATTAGCTGAAATACTGGCTAAAAATCTTAAGCCTGACAAAGCTAGAAATTTACTTACCCATATTTTTGATTTTGCCAATGATTCTAAACTTTATTATGTTTTTTTAATTATTGAATCCTATCAGTTTATTGGAGAACACAGCAATGCACTAGAACTAATAGACAAAGTGGAAGAAGTTTTTCCAGAAATGAAAAATGATAAAAAACTAAAAAATTATAGAAAAAAATCTGAAAAATACTATAATACTGATAAGAGTGTTAAAGGAGAGTTAATTCCTACAAAAACAAGCAAGACAGAAGGTTCAAATTTTTCATTTGCACTTCCTAAATTTGTACCTTTAATAATGATTTTATTTCTAATATTAATATATGCAAGTGCTTCATTTTTTATGGGATTATTCCGAAGTGTGTATGTGGTAAATGGATTGGAAACCTCCTACAGTATTGAGATAGATGGAGATAAAGTAAACCTGCCGCCTAAGGGTATAGAAAAAATTAAAGTTTCAGAAGGAACTAAAAAGGTAAGTATTGTGGACTCTGACATAATTGAAGGAGAATTTGAGTTTGAAATTAATACTCCATTTTGGAAAAGACCCTTTATAAAGAAGCTATATATTTTAAATCCCGACAAAGTGGCTGTGCTTTTAAGGGACGAAACAATATATGTGAAAGATGGTTATAAAGTGGACTTATCCCATGAAGACCTTTCATATAAATATTACACAGGTAATAATTTTTATGAAATGAATAGGGTGAATTTTCTATTTAAAGAGTTTCCAGAGGAGATTGAAATGAGCTTAGATAAAGTGAAAAGAACACGTTTAGCACATATAGAAGACATTTACCCTATGTGGCAGTATATGGATGTTTTAGATGATGTTGGATATCAGCAGGCTCTTTCTCATATAGAATCAAAAATTATGTATAACCCTGATGATGAAAGGAGTCTTCAATTATTTACATATTATTCAGATGAAGAAAGCTGTATTGATTTTTTTAGAAGTAAATTAGAAGACAGACCTGTATTGGTAAATTTACATATTTATTACCAAAATCTTATGGAGGAATATGACCCCTCATATGATTTAAAAGAAGAATATACCAGATATTTAGAAAATGAAAAAGATAATAATGAACTTTATTATCTTTTAAGTAGAGCTGAAGATGATCTTGATAAAAGAATAGACTTACTGGAAAGATCCATAGAAGGTGAAAATCCTTCGGCTTTTGGTTACTATATATTGGGTTATATAAATCAATGTATGGGAAATTTTGAAAAGGCTTATGATTATGTAAAAGAGGCTGTAAAAATTAGAAAGAATCAAGAAAGTTTTGTTTATGTTATGGAAGATATTATGCTTTCTCTTAAAATGTATGATGACTTATTAGAAAGAAACCGAATATCCCAACAAAAAGACCCATATAATGGCACATTGGCTTTTGAAGAAGTGCTTTTTCACATGTATAAAGGTGATGTTGATGCTGCAAGAGGAGCTATTTTAAATTATTTAAACAGGATAGAAACAAGTGACAGCGATACAATTCAAATGTGGGAAGATTACTTAGAAGGAATAATTTCTTATTGCTTAGGTCAGGTACAAACTTATGCACATTCAATTGAAAAGATAGGCGGAGAGACTGGTGAACTAGCATTTGAAAATGCATTTATTAAAGCTGATTATGATAAGGCAGCGGATATTGCATTAAATGATGAGCTGGGAGGCTATTATTTTCTCTTGCTTTATCTGGCAGAAAATAATCCTGATAAAGCATCTGAGTATCTTAATTATGCGGCAGAGCAATATAAAGAACAAGATATTTATGGTACAAATGGCACGAAAGTGGCAGAATATCTTATGGGAACACAAATGTGGACTATAGAAGATATAAGAAAAATAGATATACATCCTACTGAGAAATTGCCTATTTTGTTGGCACTAGCAAAACAACAACCAGCCCATAAAGAAGAATTGTTAGAATTAGCAAGAAAACTAAATTACAGAATAGTTTTTCCAAATCACTTTATCAAAAACTTTCTTTAAATAGAAAAGTTATAGTAAGGAGCTGTTTGACTAAGAAATTAGTATACAGCTTCTTTTTTTAAAAAATAAATTAACTTTATTGGAAGGATTATCCTAAACTTAATTTGCGCTGTATTTTTTTTAATAAAAATCCGATATTAATATTAGAAATAATATTAGATTAGTGAATTTTAAAGTAAAACTTGAAGTTAACGTACTTAAATAGTAAAATTAAAAATATATATTTATCGGGGGATATATTGATAAATAAAGGGGAGAATTTAAATGAACCACAAAAAAAAGGTTTTAGTTATATTTGGTGGTAAATCATCAGAGCATGAAATTTCAAGAATATCAGCAACTTCGATTTTAAAAAATATTAATCGTGAAAAATTTGATGTTTTTATGATGGGGATAACAAAGGAAGGTAAATGGCTTCCATATGAAGGACCAATAGAAAAGATTTCTTCTGGTGAGTGGGAACAAATAGCGTATAATGATAAAACAGGCTGTTTACCAAGGGACAATGTTTCAACCAACCATGTAATGGGTAATATTTTAGTAAGAGATGGAAAAGCTGTTTTAGATGAGAAAATGAATGGAATTGATGTTGTCTTTCCAGTTCTTCATGGATGCAATGGGGAAGACGGTACTATACAGGGATTTCTTGAACTTATGGGAATACCTTATGTAGGATGTGGAGTTTTAAGTTCTGCTGTTGGAATGGATAAAGTTTATGCAAAAATAATATTTGAAAAGGC
>JAAYTS010000012.1 GCA_012517995.1 Clostridium sp. | reverse complement strand
TTTATTAAATTTATCTGATATATCTTCCATTATTTCTTCATTTAAAAATTTTAATCTTTCATTTGGAGACACTTCAATTCGTGCTATATCACCATGATGCCTTACTCTTACCTGTCTAAAACCTAAATTTAATAAATACTCCTCTGCCTCATCTACCATTTTAAGTTTTTCAGCTGTAATTTTCTGACCATATGGAAATCTTGAAGAAAGGCACGCAAAAGAAGGTTTATTCCATGTTGGTAAATTCATTTCCCTTGATAATTCTCTTATATCATCTTTTTTAAATCCCGACATTTTTAACGGACTTAATACCTTTAGTTCTTCTATTGCTCTAAGTCCTGGCCTATAATCTGACAAATCATCAACATTTGAACCTTCTATAAGATATTTAATGTTTTCACGTCTTGCCACCTCAAACATTTTTGAAAAAGTTTCATACTTGCAAAAATAACATCTGTCAATGGTGTTATTGTAAACTTCTTCCTTTTCAAGTTCATTAGAATCTATTGTTATATGTTTTATTCCATATTTCTTTGTAAACTCCACAGTTTCCTGGTATTCCCTTTGGGGAAAAGTCAAAGATCTGGCTGTTATAGCAATAACATCATCCCCTAATACATCATGTGCAACCTTTAGCAAAAAAGTGCTGTCAACTCCACCTGAAAATGCTACTGCTACTCTTTCCATTTTTTTTAAAATTTCTTTTAAATTATTTAGTTTTTCCTTAATTTCCATCATTAACACCACACCCTCTGTCTTTATCAATTTCTACACTTTTTTTATTTAAAAGAGTTGCTGCTGCAACTGCTGTAAGAGGCACAGTTATCACTAAACCAATACTGCTTGATAAAGCTCTTACTATTTCACTTGCCACAACCTCCCAATTTATCATTTCAATAAATGAAACTTTATATGCCATAGTAAGTAATAAAAGAGGAATTGAAGCACTTGTATATGCCAAAATCAAAGTATTTGACATAGAACCTAATATGTCTCGTCCTACATTCATACCTGATTTTATTAAATCCTTTGTACTTATATCATCTCTTGCTGCTGCCACCTCAGTTAAAGAAGATGCTATTGAAATACCCACATCCATGATAGCCCCCATTGCACCTATTAAAATGCCAGCAAAAAGAAGCCCTTTAAAATTAAGTTTTATATCTAGTGGTGTAAATTGAAGCATTTGAGCCTCTTCACTTCCTAGTCCCGTCATGTTTGTAACGTAACCCATCAAAATAGCAATTACACCAGCTATAATAACTCCCCCTGCTGTGCCTATAATAGCAGCAAAGGATTTTTTATTAACACCACTTACCAATAAAAGAGTTATAACAATCACTCCTACACATATAGGTACAGAAACAATTATAGGATTGTATCCTTTTAAAAATAACGGAAGCATAATATAAATAACTGCAAAAAAAGTGATGGCAAGAGAAATTAGCGCTTTAAACCCTTTCATTCTGCCAACCACAAGCATCGACAATATAAAAGCTATAAGCAAATATAAAATATACTTGTCTCTAACTATTTCAGCAACATAAGCACTTTCTATAGTACCATCCATTCCCTCATTAATATATACAAAAACCTCTTGTCCTTTAGAAATTGTTATATTATATGCATCATTAAAACTGTTTAAAGAATTCTGAGCCTTTATAATTTCCCCTTTATGAGCACCCTCAAGTATTTTTACTTCTAACAATTGGGTTTTTACTTCTAAAATCCCTCCTGAATATTCCTTTTCCTCATTTTCCACCTCATGAGCACTTAAAACCACTGCCCGCAATTGTTTGGGCAGTTTGTCTTCTTCTTGCATTATTTCTCCAACTTCTTCTGCAAAAACAACAGAATTTATAAGAAAAAAAACAGTACAGAAAAACATTAAAAAAACAAAAACACATCCCCTTCTTTTCACAAAATTCAATCCTTTCCCCCATCCATAGGTTTTGTATTTTATCCTCCTAAACTTGTTATTTCTCTTTTTTCTGCTAACTATTAATCTAACTTATTATTTCACTAAGGTCAATGACTTTTTTTAGCTTTTAGAAATCAAATTTTCTCCAATGTAAAAAAAGCCAAATTTGGAGTTTTTGTATAATCTCCAAATTTGACTTTTAAAGTTTTGTCTGACTATTTCCTCGGCTCAACAATAAGCCTTATTGCGGTCTTCTCCTGCCCATCAATGTCAACCTCTGTAAAAGCTGGAATACATACTAACTCAATTCCGAGTGGGGCAACAAAACCTCTTGCTATGGCGATTGCTTTTATAGCTTGGTTTAATGCTCCTGCACCAACTGCTTGAATCTCAGCTGCTCCTTCTTCTTTGATGAATCCTGTTAATGCTCCTGCGATAGAGTTTGGACTAGATTTTGCTGAAACTTTTAAGATGCTCATGGTTCTTCTTACCCCCTTTTTTGGTATACGGATAATTATATATCCGCAAAACTCGTTGACAGTGAGTACATAATTTACTAAGTACATAATTTGATAGTATATATTAATATTCTACAAAAACTTTGAAAATCCTCTTTTTTCTATACTACACTTCTAAAACTTTAAAAATTCTCTCTATATTAGTGGTTTTACCCGTATTGTCATCTATTTCAAGATATACTGCGCTAAACTGTGCTTTTCCTTGTGCCACTTCAAATCTTACCGGCATATGTGTTATAAATTTATTAATAATTGTATCTTTCTTTACACCAATAACTCCTTCATAAGGTCCTGTCATTCCAACATCAGTAATATAGCCTGTTCCTAATGGCAATATTTTTTCATCAGCAGTTTGAACATGGGTATGAGTACCTAGAACACAACTAACTTTACCGTCTAAAAACCATCCAAGGGCATATTTTTCTGAAGTTGCCTCTGCATGCATATCTACAACAATAACTTTAACAAATTCTTTTAAATTGGCAATTTCTCTCTCTGCAGCTTTAAATGGACAATCTATACTATCCATATACACCCTTCCCATAAGATTAAGTAGTCCTACCTTACCTTTTATTATTGTAGAACCAGAGCCTGGAAGCTCTGATGGATAATTTGCTGGCCTTACCATACATTTGTCTGAAGAAATAAAATTTACAATCTCTTTTTTAGACCATGCATGATTTCCTAGTGTTATACCGTCAATACCAGCATTATATAATTCTTGGGCAACAACATATGTAATTCCGCTTCCTCCTGCAGCATTTTCTCCATTGGCAAGGAAAAAATCTATTTCCTTTTCTTTTTTTAGCCTTCTAATCATTTCTTTTGCTACTTTTCTGCCAGGATTCCCAAAAATATCTCCAATAAATAGTATGTTCAATGTACATCCTCCATTTCTACATTTAAACCACATTTCTTCCATGATTTTTTTACATATTCCTGAAAGTCTACATTATTTACACAAATTATTTTTAAAATTTTAGGTGGAGTAAACCTCCACCTAAAATTTATAATATAATACTTTTAATCATTTACTTAGCATACTCAATAAATCTGGTTTCTCTAATAACATTTACTTTTATTTGACCTGGGTAATCAAGTTCGCTCTCAATTTTCTTCACTATCTCTCTTGCAACTAAGGAGATTTCTGGGTCCGAAACTTCTTCTGGTTTAACCATTATTCGAATTTCTCTACCAGCTTGAATAGCAAAACACTTATCAACCGAGTCAAAAGAATTGGCTATTTCTTCTAATTTCTCCAGTCTCTTAATATAAGACTCCAATGTTTCTCTTCTTGCACCAGGCCTTGCTGCAGAAATTGAATCAGCAGCTTGTATTAAAACTGCTATCATACTAGTTGCATCTGTATCCCCGTGATGAGATGCAATGGCACTTATTATTTCTGGACCTTCCTTGTACTTCTTAGCTAAATCAGCTCCAATAGTTACATGGGAACCTTCAACTTCATGGTCCACAGCTTTACCTATATCATGGAGCAATCCAGCTCTCTTTGCCATGTTCACATCTCCTCCAAGCTCAGCAGCCATTATACCTGCCAAATGAGCTACTTCAATGGAGTGGGTTAATACATTCTGACCATAACTGGTCCTAAATTTAAGTTTTCCTAAAAGTTTAATTAATTCAGGATGCAAACCATGTACACCAGTTTCAAAAGTGGCATTTTCTCCTTCCTGCCTAATGGTATTTTCCACTTCTTTCTTAGCCTTTTCTACCATTTCTTCAATTCTTGCAGGATGTATCCTACCATCGAGAATGAGTTTTTCAAGGGCTATCCTTGCAACCTCTCTCTTTATTGGATCAAATCCAGACAATATAACCGCCTCTGGCGTATCGTCAATGATAAGATCAATTCCTGTCAATGTTTCTAAAGTTCTGATATTTCTACCTTCCCTACCTATAATTCTTCCCTTCATTTCATCATTTGGTAATGGAACAACAGAAACAGTAACTTCTGAAACGTGGTCTGCAGAACACTTTTGAATAGCCATGGCAATTATTTCTTTTGCCTTTGCATCAGCTTCATCTTTTGCCCTAACTTCAATGTCCTTAATAAGCATTGCCATTTCGTGTCTAACTTCACTTTCAACATTTTTTAAGAGGACATCTTTAGCTTCCTCAACTGAAAGTCCTGAAATTTTTTCCAACTCTTCAATTTGTCTTTTTTGAAGCTCAAGAGTCTTTTCTTCTAGTTCTTCAATTTCCTTAGTTTTCTTGCTTAAATGCTCTTCCTTTTGCTCTATAGTATCAAGCTTTCTGTCTAAGGTTTCTTCTTTTTGAACTAGACGCCTTTCTTGCCTTTGAAGATCGTTCCTTCTATCTTTTATTTCTCTGTCAAGTTCAACTCTGCTTTTATGAACTTCTTCTTTAGCTTCAAGCAGTACTTCTCTTTTCTTAGCTTCAGCTATTTTTTCTGCTTCACTGATTATTTTTTTTGCTTCTTCTTCAGCACTGCCTATTTCAGCTTCTGCCTTTTTCCTCCTAAATTCAATTCCTCTTTTAAAACTTATTCCTGAAGCAATAATTGAAGCAATTACTGCAATTACTATGCCAATACCTAATCCAATATAAAAATTTATAGCACACACCTCCTTATTCAGTTTTCAATGGACAAGTTTATGTGTAAAAAAAAACTTACACATGCATACTTTTTCATTTTAAACTTTTTTAATTTTTATGTCAAGAATCAATTAGCTTGCATTCCTCATATTTTGCATCCTATCCTAAAATTACATTTGTACTTCATCTGTTTCCACTATACTTATGCCATCAATCATTTCAACTTTATACCATCTATCTGCCATTTCTCTTAAATGTTTATTATGAGTAACCATTATTACTTGTCTTTTGAACATCAATGCAACTTGTTTTAAAAATTCAGAAACCTGTACAATATATTCGTCACTAACATGCTTTGCAGGTTCATCTAAAATAACAGGCCCTTTTATTTCTTCATCGCTGCATTCTAGCATGGCAATTCTAATTGCCAAAGATATAATATCTATCACTCCTCCTCCTCTTGCATCCTGCGGCTTAGTCTTTATAACCTGCCCGGTATAATTGCTGATAACAAAAAATTCTGCCTCTGCTCTTCCTCTAACTTCATTAATTTCAATCCCAAACTCCAAATTAGTATCAAAAATAAATTGAAGGCAGTTTGTAACCAATGACTCTATCTGAACTCTAGCTTGCTCTCTTGCAAACTCTGAGACCCTGCCTAAAAGTATTCTGACCTTTTCTAAAAGTTCAAGATTGTCAATACATCTTTGGAGCGTCTTTTCCAGCTTTGAACGATGCTCTAATAATTGTTCTTTTCTTCCTTTTTGCTTAAAATAATAGTTTTTGTTTTCTTCATGTTCCTTTTTAATGTTTTTAAGTTGGTTTTTGTATATTAAAATACTGTCTTTTAGCAATGCTTAATTACCCTCTTTCTGAAATTTGGCAGCCTTTACGGTATTTTCCATAAGCATAGCAATGGTCATAGGCCCAACCCCTCCTGGAACCGGGGTTATTGCTGATGCAACTTTACTTGCTGTTTCAAATTCCACATCGCCTACAAGTTTTCTGTCCTCTAATCTATTTATACCCACGTCTATTACAATTGCACCAGGTTTTATAGAACTTCCTTTTACAAATTCAGGTATGCCCACAGCCGCAACTATAATATCGGCATTTTTTATCTTTTCCTCAATATTTACAGTTTTTGAATGACATATTGTAACTGTTCCATTTTGAGACAATAAAAGTATTGCCATAGGTTTGCCAACAATATTACTTCTTCCAATGACTACACATTCTTTCCCTGTAATGTCAATTCCACTTTCTTTTATTAATTCCATAACACCTGCTGGAGTACAAGGTAAAAATACTGGATTTCCCGTCATAAGTTTTCCTACGTTTACTGGGTGAAAAGCATCCACATCTTTTTTAGGATCAATTGAATTAATTACTTTATCTTCATCAATTTGCTCAGGCAATGGCAGTTGTACCAATATTCCATTCACCTTATCGTCATCATTTAATTTATGTATTAATTCAATTAACTCCTTCTCGTTAGTATCTTCATCTAATGCATATTCAAAAGATTGTATTCCAATCTCTTCACATGCCTTCTTTTTTGAATTAACATACACCCTAGACGCTGGATCATTCCCAACAATTATTACAGCTAATCCTGGAAATATTCCTTTTTCCTTAAGTACCCCTACTTCTGATTTTAACTCACTTTTTATTCTTATTGCCAAATCTTTTCCATTTAATACTTTACAACCCATTTTTCCTACTCCTCTTATACTTTTTTAATAACCCTTAAGCCTTCATTTCATTTTATTTCATTCAAGTTATATTGTCAATTTTACTTTATTTGTCACTTCTCATTTCAAGTTCCTGAAGCTGAAGCTTGGTAATTAAAACCTGCCTTGGTTTACTGCCTTCAAAGCCTCCTACAATTCCTCTCTCCTCCATCTGGTCCACAATTCTGGCTGCCCTTGCATATCCCACTTTAAATTTTCTCTGTATCATAGATACAGAAGCCTGCCCTGCGTCAACAACAAGTTCTATTGCCTGTGGCAATAATTCATCAGCATCTTCGGAAACTTTGTCCATTACCTCCCTTTCAGTGTTGATTTCCTCTATTATATCCTCATCATATTCTGCATTACATTGAAATTTAATATACTCCACAACCCTTTCAACTTCCTTGTCAGAGACAAAAGCCCCTTTAACTCTAACAGGTTTTGGTGAACCAACTGGATAAAAAAGCATATCCCCTTTTCCAAGGAGTTTTTCAGCACCAGCCATATCAATTATAGTTCTTGAATCTACCTGAGAACTAACAGCAAAGGCTATTCTAGATGGTATATTTGCCTTTATAACACCTGTTATTACGTTTACTGACGGTCTTTGTGTGGCAATTACAAGATGCATCCCGGCAGCACGTGCCATTTGAGCCAGCCTGCATATTGCATCTTCCACATCATTTGGTGCAACCATCATCAAATCTGCAAGCTCATCTATAATTATTACTATCTGTGGCAGGGTTTCTTCACCTTCATTGGTATTTGCCACAGCATTATACCCTTTAATATCTCTCACACCTTTTTGGGCAAAAAGCTTATACCTTTCTTCCATCTCTTGAACAGCCCAATTTAATGCCCCAGCTGCTTTTTTAGGGTCTGTAACAACAGGTATTAAAAGATGTGGAATTCCATTATATATCCCTAACTCCACCACTTTAGGGTCAACCATCAAAAGTTTTACTTCATTTGGAGATGATTTATATAAAAGACTTATAATAAGACTGTTAATGCAAACACTCTTTCCTGAACCTGTAGCGCCAGCTATTAATAAATGAGGCATTTTTGCTATGTCTGCCACAGTGTTTTGACCTGTAATGTCCTTTCCCAATGCAAAAGCAAGATTAGAAGGGAAATTTTTAAATTCTTTAGACTCTATAACCTCTCTTAAAAATACCGGTGTTACTTCCTTGTTTGGCACTTCAATTCCAATGGCAGCCTTCCCTGGAATAGGAGCCTCTATCCTCACTCCTGAAGCTGCAAGATTTAAACATATATCGTCAGACAATCCCACTATTTTGCTCACCTTCACACCTGCACTAGGCTGCAGTTCATATCTTGTAACAGCAGGTCCCACACTTACATTTAACACTTTTGCATCCACACCAAAGCTCTTTAGCGTCTCTTCAAGTTTTTTTGCTCCCTTTAATGCAGATTTTCTGTAATCTAAAGCATTATTATTTATTCCGGAACTATCATCTAAAAGACTTATATCAGGATGTTTATAATCAATATTGGTTTTAATTTTTGATTGTATCTCTTTATTAACACTATCAGCTATTTCCTCTACTGCCTCTGAAGAATTCTCATTTTTCTTAATATCTTTTACTATAAAATCCACTTCTTCATTTTCAACATCTACTTTTTCTAATATCTGTTCTTTCTCTATACCAGCAACATTAGAAGCATCATTATTTTGTTTTACTTTTTTATCCTTTTCTTTAATTGCATTAAAATCAATTACTTTAGGTAGTTTTTGCCCGTTCATAACAATATCAGGCTCATTATAATCTTCAATAAGCTCATCTTTTATTTCTTTATCACTTAATTTGAATTTGTTTTCTAATTTATCAAACAACCCTAATATACCATTTTTAATTTTAACTATAACTCCTGCAATGGATACATTTGTAATAAGAATAATGTCTATTATAGCCGCTGAAGTAAGAATAATTATTGTTCCTAGCCCTTTAAACATTAAAAGAAAAGGAATGCTTATAAGTCCTCCTAATACTCCTCCACCAGATAAATCTTTTCCATCTGTATAAAACTTTTTTATGCTGGAAACTACACTCTTTCCAACAAAAGCATCCTCTTTATAAAAACCTGCTTGCACTAATGCAGATAATATTAGTATAAGTACAAAAATATACACTATCTTTAAATTTAAGTCAGGACTATTTTTCTTAAAAATAACCAAAACCGAATAAACTATTATTAAAGGAGGTATAAAAAAACCTGGTGCCCCCATAAATCCTAAAGTAATGCTTTTTATATAAGAACCAAAAGGTCCCATTGAGTTTTCAAAAAAAATACTTGAAAATATTATAAGACCCGTTGCTAACATTAATATACCTATTATTTCATTATTATATTTCTTTATCCCGCTTTTCTTTTGCTGTTTTTTTTTCTTTCGTACCTTTTTTGATTTCACTTAATGCACCTCCGGAAAATAATTCACCAAGCCACCTTTTAGATTATTAATTTCGTCATATTTAGATTATCAATTTAACCACCAAAAAACAAGAAAAAACCTAAGTTTTTTCTTGCCTTTTTAATCATTTAAAAATATATTGTTTTAAAACTAGCAAAAGCTACAAGCTAATTACATAGAAATTGCACTAGCTATAGTTTTAATATCTGAATAGAAAAAGCCAACAAAAAACATACCACATGCAATGGAAAAAACAAAAATCAGAACCCCCAACCAGGCATAGGAAGGAGTACTAGCTATCCTTTTACCTTTATAACAATTTAATTCTTTTGCCAATGCCACCTGTTCGCTATATGTCTTAAGCCCTCTTCTCTTCATCTCTTCAAACAGATTCACATTTGGATCCACATTAGTTGAGCGTATAACCTTTCTTTTTTTCTTCTGCATAACAATTGTATCTGCGGCTATATCGTGTACTGCCTGCTTGTTTGCTGTAAATATGGATAGAATAAAAAACAACACTGGCACTATCTGGGTTAAAGTAGCTACAATTTTAATGCAAGATCTTATTAATGCATCAAAAACAGTGCTCTTTTTACAGGAAATAACTTGAATCTTTAGAATTAGCTTCCCAGGCGTGCTTGATAAATTTGAAGATAAAAAAATCACTTCATACAATAAATACAATAAACCAAAAGTCAGATAAATCAAAGCTAAATCATTGGGGTTTCTTTCTATAACCCCTTTAATTGGTATGTCCTTCCCTAATGCATGTAAAATAACTAAAAGTCCTGCATAAATGCCTGTTACAATAATGATGTCAAAAAGATATGCCCAGATTCTTTTGGACAGTTTACTTACCTCCATAATATTCCTCCTTGCCCCTAAAAATATATATAAATAAATTTATTTATTGACACCTTATATCTTCTATACTGATAATTATATTTTATCAGATATCCTTTAAAGTTGTCCATTGTTTTTAGCTAGATTAGTTTTGAAACTATTATGGAGAATTTTTTTGCTATTATATCTGTTATATATATAATACCACAATTTTTTAAATGTTTTCAATTAACTTTGTATACCTTGTTTTTCCATGTGTTTTGCTTGTCTTTTAAAAAATCATATATATAGCCTGATACATAAAAAGAGCTGCTTAAAAAGAAGTTTTTTTACTACTTTTAAGCAGCTCAGACAAAATCATACTTGTGTTACTGTTTTTTTACCAATTCAACAGTTTCCCTTGCAATAGCAAGTTCCTCATTTGTTGGTATTATAAGTGTTCTTACTTTTGCGTCTTCAGCACTTATATCTACTTCTTCTCCTCTAGTTTTATTTTTTTCTTGATCTATTTTAATTCCTAAAAAGTCCATGTCAGTTAATACTTCTCTTCTTACATAGTCATTATTTTCACCAATACCTGCAGTAAATACCACAGCATCAACACCGTTCATGATAGCTATATAATCTCCAATAAAACGTTTTACTCTATAGCAAAATATATCCAATGCAAGTTTTGCCCTGTCATTTCCAGATTCAGCCGCTTCCTGTATATCTCTAAAATCACTGCTTACTCCTGAAACTCCAAGAACTCCTGATTTCTTATTTAAAAAGTCGCTTATATCTTTAACTGTCATCTTTTCCTTTTCCATTAAAAATGATATTACTGCCGGGTCAATGGTACCACTTCGTGTTCCCATACACAAACCTTGAAGTGGAGTAAATCCCATAGAAGTTTCAATTGATTTTCCATATTTAACAGCACAAATACTAGCACCATTACCTAAATGGCATGAAACAATCTTTAGCTCTTCTATTGGCTTATTTAACATTTTAGCAGCTCTTTCTGACACATATTTATGAGATGTTCCGTGGAATCCATATCTTCTCAAACCATATTTTTCATATATTTCATATGGAAGAGCATAAATATAAGCATGTCTTGGCATTGTTTGATGAAATGCTGTATCAAAAACTGCCACCATAGGAACATCAGGCATTATTTGCCTGCACGCATCTATTCCTATAATGTTTGAAGGATTATGAAGGGGAGCAAGCTCAGAACATTTTTCTATTGCTTCCTTTACTTCATCATCAATTATTACAGATTTATAAAACCTTTCGCCCCCATGTACAACACGATGGCCTACAGCTGATATCTCTTTCATATCTTTAATTACACCAATTTCATCATCAGTTAGTGCACTAATAACTTCTTTTATAGCTAATTTATGATTGTATAAATCTTTTTCAATAACAACAGTATTTCCTCCTATTTTGGAGTGTTTTAAAAAAGATTGTTCAAGACCGATCCTGTCACATACTCCTTTTGCAAGTACACTTTCATTAGTCATATCAATAAATTGATATTTTAGTGATGAACTTCCTGAGTTAATAACTAATACTTTCATTAAAACCTAACCCCTCTCTGTATAATTTTGTTATTAATATTATTTTACATATTTTAAATTTTAAACTCTGCATTGCTTTAATATAAAGCTCATTAACTAATGTTAAGGTGGAGCTTATTCTCTAAGTTCCACCTTAACCTAAAACCCTTAATTATAAGTATTTAACCCTGTGCCTGAATAGCTGTAATTGCTACCACACCAACAATGTCTTCTGCACTGCAGCCTCTTGACAAGTCATTTACCGGCTTTGCAATTCCCTGTGTAATAGGTCCATAAGCCTCTGCTTTTGCCAATCTCTCTGTCAGCTTATATGCAATATTCCCACAGTTTAAATCAGGGAAAATCAATACATTAGCCTTTCCTGCCACATTACTTTCTGGTGCTTTTGTTTTTGCTATAGCTGGCACTAATGCCGCATCTCCTTGTAATTCGCCATCAATAGCAACATCTGGTGCTTTTTCTTTTGCAAGTTTCGTTGCAGTAATTACTTTTTCAGTTAACTCACTTTTAGCACTGCCATAACTGGAATAAGAAAGCATTGCAACTTTAGGTTCTTCTTGTACTAGAGTTTTAAAAGATTTGGCTGAAGCTATTGCAATTTCTGACAATTGTTCTGCATCTGGGTTTTCCACCAATCCGCAATCTGCATAAATAAAAGTTCCGTCTTTTCCATACTCACAATCTGGTACTACCATTACAAAAAATGCTGAAACTAGTTTTGTTCCTGGTGCAGTTTTTAGTATTTGAAGTGCAGGTCTTAGGGTATCCGCTGTTGAGTTAGCAGCTCCTGCCACCATCCCATCTGCATCTCCATTTTTTACCATCATCACCCCAAAATAAAGAGGATTTTTCATAATTTCAGAAGCTTGTTCTAAAGAAATGCCTTTAGATTTTCTCAGCTCATAAAAAATCCTTGAATACTCCTCCGTCTTATCAGACTTTAGCGGGTCTTCTATCTTTATACCTGAAAGGTCCAGACCCTTTGCCAATTTTAGAATCTCATCTTCATCACCTACAAGTACAACATTGGCAACTTGCTGCTCCTTAATCATAAATGCAGCTTTTATAACTCTTTCGTCTGTGCCCTCAGGTAATACAATAGTTTTTACATCTGATTTTGCACGTTCAATTAGTCTTTCAATAAAATTCATAAACTCTACCCCTTTCAAAATAAACAAACGACCTTATTAATTATAATATAAAATGTTTATTGTATACAAGATTGAGTATTTGATTACTGCTATAATAAAATTCATTTGAATTAAAATATTGCCAATTTTTAAGGTTTTTCGCGTGTTTAGTGCTGTCTTGTTATAATATCCTCTATTTCCTTTAACTGCTTTTCTATGTCTGTTTTTGTTAAATTGCTCAAAAAAGACAAATTAAAATTATTAGCTTTTTTCATGTAATCTAGAGCTTCATCTAGCTTTCCAAGCTTTTTTAATAAAAGACTGTAATTATAAAAGGCTTCTGGAAACTGAGGATTTAAATTCATCAATTCTTTATATATTTCTTTTGATTTAGAAAGCTCCCCTGTCAAATAGTAGGCATTTCCTAAATTATCAAGTATAATGGGGTCAGAATCATTGTAATCATATGCTTCTTTGTTAAATTCAACAGCTTTTTCTAAATCTCCTTTTAATATATAAAGGTAACCTAAACTGCCGTAGACAACTGTACTTGTATACTCAGATAAAACTTCTTCTAACAGATTAATTGCACTATCTAGTTCACCTTTTTTCCATAAAACCAGGGCATAGTTGGATTTTGCCTTTATTTTACTATCTTCATCCATGTCAGAATCAATCATTTCTTCGAATACTTGGGAAGACTTTTTAATGTCACCTGCTTTTAGCAATAAATAACCATAAGTTATTTTTGGCCTTGTGTTTTGAGTAGCCTTTGATGCTTTTTCAAATAAACTAATTGCTTTTTCCATATCACCTTTTTTATATGCTTTAGTTGCAAAAACTTCATAAAAAATATATCTGTTTGAAAAAAGCATATACACAATAAATACACCTAAAACTACCTTCCCAAGAGTGGGATTATATAAAAATGAGAAAAAAACCACTGCCAAAGAAGCAACTATTTTAATTGGAAATTTCTTTTTCATTACTACCAAACCTTTCATTAACATTTTATTCTAATTCTTTTTTTAAAATTTCATTTACAATTTTAGGGTCTGCCTTTCCTTTTGTCTCTTTCATAACTTGTCCTACCAAAAATCCAAAGGCTTTCCTTTTTCCATTTTTATAATCTTCAACAGATTTAACATTTTTCTTTAAAACTTCAGAAACAATATTAAGTATTTCTTCCTGGTCATTTATTACTTTAAGTCCTTTTTCTTCTACTATGGTTTCAGGGTTTTTTCCACTGTTAAACATTTCTTCAAAAACTGTTTTTCCAATTGTCCCGCTTATTACCCCTTTATCAATTAGTGTTATAAGCTCTGCAAGATACTCTGCCGTAAAAGGTATTTCTTGAACTTCCATTTGCTTTTCATTCAAAACCCTTAAAACTTCCCCCATTACCCAGTTACTTGCTGCTTTTGCATTGTTGCTTTTTATAGCTGTTTCTTCAAAAAAATCTGCTAGCATCTTTGAACTGGTGAGAATGGATGCATCATATTCAGGAAGTGAAAAATCATTAATATATCTCTTTTTCCTATCCCTTGGAAGTTCAGGAAGAGTATTTTTTATTTCTTCCCTCCATTTTTCATCAACTTCAACAGGCAATAAATCAGGTTCAGGAAAAAATCTATAATCACGGGCTTCCTCCTTACTTCTCATTGAATAGCTCATATTCTTTCCCTCATCCCAGCGCCTGGTCTCCTGTACAATAACTCTGCCAGCTTCAATTTCTTCAATCTGACGTGCCGCTTCCCCTTCAATGGCTCTTACAACGGCTCTAAATGAACTTAAGTTTTTCATTTCAGTTCTTGTACCAAGTTTATTTTCACCTTTCTTTCTTACAGAAAGATTTACATCTGCTCTAAATGAACCCTCCTGCATTTTGCAATCAGATACATTGATGTATTCAAGTATGGCTTTTAAGCTCTCCAAATAGGCTTTTACTTCTTCAGCTGAACGCATATCTGGTTCTGACACAATTTCTATTAAAGGAACCCCACTTCTATTATAGTCTATGAAAGATGCTTCACCTTTATCGTCGTGGATAAGTTTTCCTGCATCTTCTTCAATATGTATCCTAGTAATACCTATTCTTTTTTCTGTACCATTTACATCTATATCAATATATCCATCATAGCAAAGGGGTATATCGTATTGGGATATTTGATAAGCCTTTGGAAGATCCGGATAAAAATAATTTTTTCTATCCATCTTGCTGTATTCAGAGATACTGCAGTTTGTAGCCAAACCAGCCCGAACTGCATATTCCACTACTTTTTTATTTAAAACTGGAAGAGTGCCAGGCATACCTATACAAATTGGACAAATGTGGGTATTAACATCTCCTCCAAACTCTGTTGTACAAGAACAAAATATTTTAGATTTTGTTGAAAGTTCTGCATGAACTTCAAGACCTATAATAACCTCATACTCCATATAGTTTTCACCTCAAATCCTGGCCCTTCTTTTATGAAAATCAGTATTTTGCTCAAAAGTATATGCAAGCTTTAGTAAATTGCTTTCCCTAAAAGGTTTCCCAACAAGCTGCAATCCTATAGGAAGACCATTCTTATCCATCCCGCAGGGTATGGACATACTAGGAAGTCCTGCAATATTTGCCGAAACAGTATACATATCATCTATATTAATAATAGACTCTTTTGGCTTTTCACCTGTTTTATAAGCAGTTCTTGGTACCGTAGGCCCTATTATAGCATCATATTTATTAAAGGCTTTTATAAAAGCTTCGTTTATAAGTGTTCTCACTTTAAGTGCCTTTTTGTAATATTTGTCATAATAGCCGGAACTTAATACAAAAGTACCAAGAATAATTCTCTTTTTAACTTCTTTTCCAAAGCCTTCACTTCGGCTTTTTATATATAAATCCAAAAGGTCCCTATACTCTTTTGCCCTATATCCATATTTTACTCCATCATACCTGGCAAGATTGGAACTTGCTTCTGCCGAAGAAATAATATAATATGCTAAAGCCGCGTATTTAGCAATAGGAAGAGAAAATTCCTCACACTTAGCACCAAGGTTTGTTAAAATTTTAACTGCATTTAAAACAGCATTTTTTACTTCAGGCTCAACTTCTTGTGTAATATATTCCTTTGGTATTCCAATTACCATTCCCTTAATATCGTCTACTAAAGCACTGGTATAGTCTGTATACCCCACTTTGATAGATGTAGAATCTCTTTTATCATGCCCTTGTATTGCATTTAAAACCAAAGCACAATCAGTTACATCTTTAGTTATAGGTCCTATTTGTTCTAATGAAGATGCTGAGGCAATTAAGCCATAACGGGAAACTAGACCGTATGTAGGTTTTAATGCTACCACACCACAAAATGAAGCAGGCTGTCTTATTGAACCTCCTGTGTCAGAAGCTAAAGCAAAGCCTGTCAAGCCCGCTGCCACTGCTGCCCCTCCACCATTTGAACCTCCTGCCACCCTGTCAGTATTCCAGGGGTTTTTGCATGGTTTGTAATAGGAGTTCTCTGTTAAGCTTCCCATTGAAAACTCGTCCATATTAAGCTTTCCTATTAAAACTACATCTTCTGAAAGAAGGCTATCATATACAGTTGCACTATATGGCGGTATAAAATTTTCCAGCATTTTAGAGGCACAGGTTGTCTTTATTCCTTTTGTGCATATATTATCTGCTAAAGCCATTGGAATACCTGCAAGAGGTGAATTAGCATTTTTTTTATTAATTTTATCTTGAATTTTTTCAGATTGTTTAATTGCATCTTCTTCTAATACCGTTATATAACTTGCAATTTTTTCATCAGCTTTTTTAATTCTATCAATTACAGTTTTAGTTAATTCCACCACACCAATTTTTTTGTTTTTAATTAAATCACTTAACTGGTGCACTGTAAGGTCACATAACTCCACCACGTATCCTCCTGGCTATTCAAGAATTTTAGGAACTTTAAAGCATCCATCTTCTTTTTTTGATGTGTTTTTCAACATTTTTTCTCTATTAAAAGAATTTTCCACCTCATCTTCTCTAAACACATTTTTTAATGGTATTATGTGCTCAGTAGCTTTAACATATAAAGTGTCCAACTCACCTAATTTATCAAAATGTGAAATAACTTTTTCCATTTCAAAAACCAGTTCTTCTTTTTCATTATCTGTAAGATCAAGCCTTGCAAGCTCTGCAATATGCTCTATAGTATCTTTTGTAAGCTTCAACTTTACTCCCTCCTACTCCACCCCTATTATATAAAACCACATACCTAACGTCAATGATTGTTCCACAACTGACGGTTTAATAATAACCAAAATAAAAAAAGCTAAAATATCTATAATAAACTATAAATCCTTGTAATTATAAAATATCTTACCGCCATTGTCATCTTCCATCCATATATATAACCTTTCATTTACCCAGTCTACCATAGGCTCTGGAATATTATCTGCATAGTTTTTATCATTTGTATAATAATAGACATTCTTATTTTCATTAATAGCAGCATATATATGCTCATCAGATATAATGTAGAAACATTTGCCGCTATAACCTCTTAAATAGGCTTCCCCCGCCTTCACTTCTTTATCGTTCCAAATCAATTTTGAATAAAACACAGTTGATGTGTACGTAATAAAGTCATCATATCTATCTCCCACCAGCTTTTTAAACAACTCATCCTGCTCTTTAGTATCTACAATGCCAACATCTAATGCTGTAGGCATTTTAATCTCTATTTCACCCTTTACATAATGTGAGTCAAAAAATACTCCCATCCCACAAAAAAAACTATAGTCATTAGAATTTAAATGTAATAAGTCATTTTCCACACTAAACTCAAATACTATATCTTCTTTCTCTCCAATATTAATATCATTTTCATATACAGTTTTTGCAACATTATTTTCAATAAAAGCAAAGCTGTTCAAAAGCCCGGAGTTTGCACCGTTAAAAGCAGACAGTTCATAATAGATTAGATCATCAAATAATGCTTTTACATTTGCTTTAGAACCAGTAAAAAACCCGGATGATTTTCCAGTCCAAGTACCTTCATATTTTATAGCATCTGAACTAGGTTTTTGGGGTGGAGTAATATCTGTGCCTTCTCTTGTAAGATGCATTGGATAAATAACATCATCCTTTATCCAGCATCCTTGTATGTAGTCATCTGTCCTGAAGATACCTATAATATCTCCTCCGTCATCTGTCTCTTCCCAAAGTTCAAACGTTCTAAAACCCTTTATTGCAGTAATACTATTAAAATAACCTTTAAGCTCTATATTAGTTTTATACCCATCATGATAGACACCTGAAATCCTATCTTCTGAAATATCAAACTTTGCATATATCTTTTTATTACCTATAAAACCAACAAACCAATCATCAGTAATATTTTCATTATTTATATCTGTTACCTGCTCTTTGACACTGTCTGTTGTCTGTTCTTTGACACTGTCTGTTTCCTGCTGCTCTTTGATACTATCTGTTAGCTGCTTTTTAACACTGTTTTTTAGAGTGTCAGTTGTCACACTTTCAGTTGATGCAGGGTCTATAAAATTATTTGCTTGTTTTTTTGAGTCTGTCTCTTTTTCCTTTTGTGGCAGATTTGTAAAATCATTTCCCTTGTTTGATTCCTCTAACCTGCAGCCAGTCAATGTTAAAGCAAAAGCAATTAATACCAAAACAATTATCTTTTTCATACATATATCTCCCCTTGTCCCATCAGTTATTTTTAAGTATTATCTAATTAATTCTCAATCATCCTCCACCCCTATTATATAAAACCACATATCTAGCGTCAATGATTGTTCCACAAAGGTATTTCCACAATCACCTTAAACAAGTCCCCGTCTATTTCTATATCAAATTTTCCTTTCTGTACATAAGTCAAGCTCTTAGCAATGGAAAGGCCAAGTCCTGATCCTTCTGTTGTCCTGGATTCATCCCCTCTTACAAACCTTTCTGTCAACTGCTCTGCCGATATATCAAGAGGAAGTGCCGATATGTTTTTTACTGTCAATATTCCATCTGTCTGGCTTTTTGATATATTTATATATACCCTCGAACCCTTCATGGAATATTTCAATACATTGGACATAAGGTTTTCCATTATCCGCCACATATGCTTCCCGTCAGCTAGTACAAATATGTTTCTGTCAGCAGCGTTAATGCGGATATCAAGAGCCGCTTTTTCTGATTTTTCCTGGAATTCCCCATAAACTTGCATAACAAGCTCATATAAATTTACTTTTTCTAAATTTACCAGAATGTTTCCGCTGGAGGCTTTGCTTGCTTCCACTAAATCTTCAATGAGAACTTTTAGCCGTGCGGATTTTTCCTCAAGAACAGCTATATACTCTTTTGCCTTTTCATTTCCTAACTCTTCCCCTTTCAATAAATCAACATAGTTTATTATAGAGGTCAGCGGCGTCTTTAAGTCATGTGTTACATTGGTAATTAATTCAGTTTTCATCCGTTCCCCCTTTATTGCTTCATCCACAGCCTTTTTCAATCCTCCCTGGATATTGTAGATGTTTTCGGCAAAAGCCGCAAAGGCAAGAGACATATTATTTGTATCTATCTTATAGTCCAGATTTCCCTCGGATATTTGTTTGGTGCCCTCCATAATCACCGAAATAGCTTTCAGTCCTCTGGCAGTAATAAAGACAGCTGCCAGATTAACAATAGCCAGTATAGCAACTGTAAATAAAAATATTTCTTCTCCGTTGTATTCATCAGCATTAAATCCTGCAACAAAAGCGAAAACAATATTTATAAAGGCATAAAGAGGAAGGAAGAAAAGTATCCATACCCTGAAAATCTTACCGTTAAAAGAAAGCTTGATAAATTTTTTAATCTTCTTTAATGCATTTAAAAATAAAATGTTCTTTTGTATTTTCCCGGCTCTTTTTTGTCTTATTAATGACAATACGTAGTTTAGCAGAGTAAAGAAAACCGTACTTAATAAAATTATAATGGTAAATATACTTATTATACTACGATAATATAAACCATCTCTTATTATTCTTAATATAAAATTTAATGCACATGCCAATATTATGAATGCAGTCAAAGTATGTACATCTGCGTACATCCTGTCTATAAAACTTAAGGAGATTTTCTCTTTCTTTTCACTTTTCCCGGCAGAATAACAAAGATATACCAACGCTCCTATTAGAAGGATAAAATTTAATACCATAAAAATAATTGTAAATACCAATATTACTTTAGTTCTTTTGTAGTAAATATAGTCATCATAAAATCCGTCTCCCGGTTTTAATGGTTTTAAAACTGCGGCATGAACCTCATATGGTGTTCCCTTTATTTTTTTCCCTATTCTACCGAGATGATACTGCACAACTGTATGATAATTTACCCCCCTTTGATTTATATACACATATTCTTGTTGTTTTTTTATAAATTCAACTGGTTTTTCTTCCTTTACATTTGTTATAATTTCTCCCGTTTCAGCATTCTCAATATAATATACAAAATTTAAATTGTTAGAAATAATTCTTGTAGCATTATGGAAAGAAGCTATTTTTTCATCAATAGTGCCATCCTCTTCTATGGTATGCAAATCCCAAATTTCTTTCTCATTTTTTGCACTTTTAAGCCAAATGTGGTAGTCTACAATACTTGTAACATGAGCTGTAAAATTAGATATATAATCAGAACTACTGTAATAGCTTTTACATGTTATAATCTGTTCATTCTCTATAATGAAAAAAACACTTCCACATATGCTGACAAAACATAGCCATGCCATAATAACCCCAATTACCTTACTAATTTTTGAATATTTAATATTTTTCAATTTTATACCCAATTCCCCACACCACCTTTAAATATTTTGGTTCTTTTGGATTAATCTCAATTTTTTCCCGAATACGTCGGATGTGTACAGCAACTGTATTTTCCGCTGAATATGAAGGCTCATTCCACACATTTTCATAAATTTCATCAATGGAAAACACTTTCCCCATATTCTCCATGAGAAATAAAACAATACCATATTCCGTTGCCGTCAACCGTACCACTTCCCCGTCAACTTTCAACCCCTTTGCCTCCACGTCAAGCTCTAAACCTCCGGTTTTTAATATCCCTCTTCTTTCTTCTGCTCCTCCCAGCAAAGTATACCGCCTTAGCTGGGATTTTACCCTTGCAATAAGCTCTAACGGATTAAAAGGCTTAGTTACATAATCGTCGGCACCAAAATTAAGCCCTATAATCTTGTCTGTATCCTCCGACTTTGCAGACAATATTATTATGGGTATATTCAGCTCTTTGCGTACCTTTACCGTTGCAGTAAGTCCGTCTAGTTCAGGCATCATCACATCCATTATGACCAGATGGATTTTCTCCTGTTCTAAAACTTTAAGTGCCTGTTTTCCCGTATATGCCTTAAAAACATTATAATTTTCCTGCCTTAAATAAATTTCCAGTGCATTAACTATCGCCTTGTCATCATCGCACACTAAAATATTATATTTATCCATTATTTAAACCTCCTGTACTATTTTAAAAAATATACATTCCAAATCACCTGCCTTTTTTCTTATAGTATATCAGGCAGATTTTACAAAACACTTAATAAAATTCTTAAGATTTTCTTAAAAATTAAAAGACACTGAAATTATACCTCTTTTCAGTGGGTTTTTAAATTCCCTTGTAACTCACTTATTTTTAAACCAGGAATTGAATAACTAAAAAAACGACAAATTATTTTAATATTTTTCAAAATTTTTTACCCCAAATCTATTAAAATGTTGTATACTATTATACAGAAAGATATCATCCTTTTACCTAATGTTTTCCAACGTATTATTACAGGATGTTATCTTCTTTCTAATTTGCTAGCTTTATGTTCCTTAGCACCTATAAGATTGGTTGAGGAATAAGAAGGAGGTAATATTCTAGCATATGGTTTTAAAAGAATATGAGCCAATCATTGAAGACACTATTGAACAATTGTGTAATAATTCACGTTTTCTACAAACAACTAAATATATGCAGCACGGAAAAACAAGCGTATATGAACACTGTATCAAAGTAGCATATATGAGCTGTCGGATTGCATCTCGCCTCCGTCTTAATGTGGATTTTCCATTGCTAATAAGGGGTGCTTTGCTTCATGATTACTTTTTATACGATTGGCATGACAAAAATAACGGACATCGCCTGCATGGATTTTTTCATCCAAGAAAATCCTTACAAAATGCTCATGAGGATTTTGAACTAACACCAAAAGAGGAAAATATCATCCTAAGACACATGTTTCCGCTAACACCCATACCACCATATTATTTAGAAAGCTGGATTGTATGCATTGCTGATAAATTATGTGCTTTAAATGAAACATTACAAATAAATGTTATACAACAAAAAATGCGTAAAAAAATATCAAGCAGGAGGATATCAGTATAGTTTTTAGTAGACATTTATATAAAAATATAAAAAGAAAGGAAGTATAAAGATGGCTTGGGATCTAATTTTATATTTTTCAATATATTCATTCCTTGGGTGGGTAATGGAAACAACTTATGCTAGCATAATTCAAAGAAAATTTATTAACAGGGGGTTTTTGAATGGTCCTTTTACACCAATTTATGGTTTTGGTGCAGTATTGATTATCCAATCTTTAAAGTGGATTGAAAACATTTATGGAAATAATTACACCTCAGTATTAATGTGTATAATTATATCTACTTTGTTGGTTACTCTTTTAGAATTTATCACAGGATTTACATTAGAGAAAATGTTTAACTCAAAATGGTGGGATTACAGCGATTATGCTATGAATATAATGGGATATATTTGTTTGAAATATTCCCTTTTATGGGGAATACTGGCGTTCTTTCTGATAAAAATAGTACATCCTATTATTGTACAATTTACTTATCCAGTGCCTGTATTGGCTAAAATAATTATTTCATCTTTATTGATTATCCACTTTCTTTTTGATACTTTAAAATCAATAGCTGGCATGCTGGACTTAAGAAAAGCAATTGTAAACTACTCTGATTTATCTGTCAATAAATACAAAGAAATAATAATAAAATATAAAAGATTTTTCCTTGCATTCCCACGTCTGCTATTTTTAAATGCAGGTATTTTAAATAGGGATGTAAGGGGCATTTTAAACGAAAGAATCAGCATCTTAAATGATAGAATTAATAAAATAAAAGTTGAAATTAAAAGCAGATTTCAAACTTAAAATGATAATAATTAATTCTCAATCATTTGTTTAAACTCATTTTCATCAATTATTTTTATTCCAAGTTCTTTTGCCTTTTTAAGTTTACTGCCTGCTTCTTCTCCTGCTAAAACATAATCTGTTTTTTTAGAAACACTACCAGAAACTTTTCCGCCAAAATTCCTTATTATTTCTGCTGCCTCATTTCTCTTTAGATTTTCTAAAGTTCCGGTTAAAACAAAAGTAAGACCTTGGAACTTATTATCACTTGTTTTTTCTTTGCTCTTGCTCTTTAAATTCACACCTGCATTTTTTAGCTTATTTATTGTATCTTCAGTTTGATCCTGTTTAAAGAAAATAACAAGACTTTCCGCCATTTTTTCACCAAATTCAGGTATCTTTATAAAGTCATCAAAAGAAGCATTTTTAATTTCATCTATAGAATCAAAATTTTCACTCAAAAGCTGTGCAGCTCTAAGACCTATATGTTTTATTCCAAAACCATTTATAAGCCTGTCTATATTATTGTCTTTGGTTTTTTCAATTGAGTTTAAAAGATTTTCTACAGATTTTTCACCCATTCGGTCTAGTTTTAAAAGCTCATCCTTTAAATCTTTTAAATAGTACAAATCTGCTACTCCTTTAATAAAGCCCTTTTTTAGCAGCATTTCAATTATAGCAGGACCTAACCCATCAATATTCATTGCATCTCTTGAAGCAAAGTGGATAATGCTCCTATAAAGCTGTGCAGGACACTCAATACCTGTACACCTATGTGCAACCTCTCCCTCTTCCCTTACCACATCTGCCTCGCATTCAGGACATTTTTGAGGCATAATAAAGGGTCGCTCATTCCCACTTCTTTTTTCAGGTATAGATTCTACAATCTCAGGAATTATATCTCCTGCTTTTCTTATTTTCACCCAATCCCCAATGCGTATATCCCTCTCTTCAATATAGTCCATATTGTGAAGAGTTGCCCTGCTCACAGTTGAACCTGCAATTTGCACAGGCTCCAAAACAGCATTAGGGGTAAGAACTCCTGTCCTTCCTACATTAACCCATATATCTTTAATTACAGTTTCTTTTATTTCTGCAGGATATTTGTAAGCTATTGCCCATTTAGGAACTCTTGAAGTGCTTCCTAAAAGCTTCCTTTGTTCTAATGAGTTAACTTTTATAACAGCTCCGTCTATTTCAAAAGGCAATTCATCTCTTTCTTTACCAATCCTGTCTATCTCATCTATAACCTCTTTTATATTTTTGCATATCTTGTATTCAGGACTTATCTTAAGCCCTGCTTCTTTCATAAATTCTAAAGATTCGCTGTGAGTTTTAAAGGTTTTATCTGAAATATCCTGTACATTAAAAACAAATATATCCAATTTTCTAAGACTTGCAATCCTAGGATCAAGTTGCCTTAAAGAGCCTGCAGCAGCATTTCTGGGGTTAGCAAAAGTAACCTGACCATCCTTTTTTTGCTGCTCATTTATTTCAGAAAAATTTTTTTTGGATATAAAAACCTCTCCCCTGACTTCTAAAACAGGTAATTTATCCTTTAATACCAAGGGAATTGATTTTATTGTTTTTAAATTTGATGTTACATCTTCACCTACAAATCCATCTCCCCGAGTAGCTCCTCTTACAAATATACCATTTTCATATTTTAAAGAAACAGAAAGACCATCTATTTTTTTCTCAACAACATATTCAACATCATTTCCAACAACTTCCCTGACTCTTCTGTCAAAAGCATATAATTCTTCTTTACTAAAGGCATCTGATAGACTTTGCATATGTACTTTGTGCTGGACTTTTTCAAAGGCTGATAAAGGCTCTCCCCCCACCCTTTGGGTAGGTGAATCCGGTGTAATTAAATCAGGTCTTTGGTTTTCAAGTTCTTCTAGTTCCCTGTATAATTTATCGTATTCATAATCGCTTATTTCAGGTGAATCTTCAACATAATACTTATGATTGTGGTAATTAATTATATCCCTTAATTTTTGTATTCTCTCTTCAATTTTCAAAAAAACTTCCCTCCATTTAAACTTAACCTAAATAAACTTATCTTCTTGAATATCTTGATGATTTTAATAATAGCATATTAAATAAAAATATACTAATTAAAAGCCAGATTATTGCCCATACTAAAGCTGGTAATGGCGTTATTTTGCTTAATTCTACAAGATAAGCCGGCGGAGCACTTCTCCAGCTGTTAATTATATTAAATTTTTCATTAATGGTAAACAAAATAGTATCTACAAATGTATCATATATAATATACGATATAGATGATATGCTTACTATGTCAATTATCCATTCATCCAATGAATTGCTCTTAACCATATATAAAATGATAATAATGGTAACAAAAATAATTATATATATCCAGGTAAATTGAAGTGCAGGGTTAATAATAGAAATAAACATATAAATAATTGCCACAATTCCAAGGAGATATTTTTTAATACTGGTTTTCTTAAGACCCATTATTATTACAAAAAACAATGCACTGCTTATATACCCACCATTTAAAACAAGAAAGGAAGAAAACCAGCCCCTAACATTTAGCATTGTAACTCCTAAATTTTCAAATGCGGTAAAAAAGGCTCCCTTGCCATACCCAAAAAGAAAGGCTATAAAAGAATATCCTATTTTGTGAAAAAATATGGATAATATTCTTACAGGTCTTAGTATAAACTGATTCCATAATATAATTATAGCAGCAAGTATGAATATATATCTCCCCAAATGTTTCATATCAAAACCTCAAAATATTAACTTAAATTTTTAATACGTTTATTATATACCATATAACCAAAACTGGCAACAACTGCTGAAAAACAAAAGCTATTTTTTAATTTTCCAAACCCCGTCTTCATCTTTTTCTGCCTCCATTACTTCAAGAGCCTCAAAAACTGAATCAACCAGAGCCTGTGCTGCTTTTTGCCTGAATTCAGCTTGTTTTAATAATTCCCTGTCTGAAGCATTTGAAAGGTACGCAATTTCAGCTATAACTGCAGGCATTTTGGTTTTTCGTAACACAACTAAATTGGGTCTTTCTATTATGCCATTATCAATGGTATTTAGTTTGTTTATTAAATTACTTTGTACAATGGAGGCAAGTTTCTTTCCGTCCATATTGCCATATACTGGGTTTTGCGAAGGACAAAAAAGAGTCTCTGTCCCCCTATAGCTTGGATTGTCTGGCATGGAATTGTTGTGTACACTTATAAATAATGTAGCATCTAAATTATTTGCCATAAAAGCTCTCTCATCAAGTCCTACATCTTTATCTTCTGTCCTAGTATATACCACTTTTATTCCAGCTTCTTCTATTATTGAGCCCATTTTTAAAGATATATCCAAATTTAAATCTTTTTCAAGTATATTTCCATAATAAGTACCAAAATCTTCCCCACCATGACCTGGGTCAATTACAACAATTACTTCTTTATCTGAAGGCTCTTGCGGCAATTCTTCTAATTCTTTATCCTCATGTTTTTTTTCTGCCTGATTGTTTTCATATTCATTGCCCTGATATGCCTCCTTTTTCATTTCAGATGCATTTTTATAGTTGCTAAAAGCACTGCCAAGTATAAAACCTAAAATAAAAACAACAACAAAAACTAAAAGCTTCTTTTTCCCTGACAATTTCAAATAATATCTGTGCAGCTTACTTAAAAATTCCATTATTCTCATAAGAACCCCCTATTAGAAAAAGTTTAAAAAGGATAATATACAAAAAATAGAAAAACACAAGTTTCTACAATGTCTCTTCAAATTTTATCTATTCTCTTATACTTATTATCGAATAATTTTATCTTTTTGTCTATATTCTTTTTGTCTATATTCTTTTTTTTTTTACATTTTACATTTTCTCTTATTTATTTCTTATATAATTTTTGATGCTTTTGTTTTAGCCAAAGGTACTTATTGCAAATATCTGTTTACATCATTTAAAGTTATACCCTGATGAAGTGCTATATTTAATCCATTTGCTATCACTTTTGCAATTCTGTCAACAACATCATCAATTTCTTTAGGTGTTACAATAAGGTTTCCAACATATGGCTGTAAAACTTCCTGTATCAATTGATACTTTTCTCCTCTATCTATATTTTTTAACATGTTATAAAAGTCTTTTTCTGCTCTAGATTCATTTATCAAACTGTCTATTACCTTGTCAATTGTATCATTAGCCATTGTTGCCGCATCAACAACTGTTGGTACTCCCACTGCTATAACAGGTACCCCTAGAGTCTCTTTAGAAAGTGCCATCCGCTTATTTCCCACTCCTGACCCTGGTGAGATGCCTGTATCTGCTATTTGAATAGTGGTGTTTACACGATCCATTCTCCTTGACGCTAAAGCATCAATTGCTATAACCACATCAGGTTTTATCTTATCTACAATTCCTTTTATAATTTCACCTGTTTCAATACCTGTAATTCCTAATACACCTGGAGCAATTGCACATACAGGTCTCACACCTTCATCAACTTCTTTAGGAATATATTCCAACAAATGTCTTGTAACCATAAGTTCTGATAATGTTTTAGGTCCTAAGGCATCTGGTGTAACATTCCAATTCCCCAACCCAACTACTAATATTGTAGATTTTTCATCTAATTTTAATATTTTTTCAAATTCTTTTGCTAAAGCCTTACATGTATTTTCATATAAGGTTTGATCGTTTTCTTTTAGCCTTGGAACTTCCAATGTAACATAGTTACCTATTGGTTTGCCGATTGCCTCTTCTCCTTCAGAAGATACCACCCTTACTCTTGTTATTCTTATCTCTTCTGTACCATCACTTTCCACCTCTACTCCTGGTGGATCTCTCCTTTCATTAAACTCATTCTCCTTTATCAGCTCATGTGCCTCTAAAACTAAATCAGTTCTCACATCTCTACCCAAATAAAATCGCTCCTTTTTTTTAAAATTCATATATCAATTATTATTTTTTCATATAATCTAGAAAAAATACCTTATTAAAATTTACACAAAGAAAAATGAACAAATTCCCTTGCAATTTAATTCTATTCGTGATAAAATACATTTTGTTAATTAACTCGCAGGAGGTGAAAGAGATGCCAAATGTAAAATCTGCTATGAAAAGAGTTCGCATAACAAAGAGTAAAACACTTAAAAACAACATAAGAAAGTCTGCTTTAAGGACAACTTTGAAAAAGTGCAGAGAAGCTATTGCTACTTCAGATGCAAATGCTGCAGATAGTTTTAAAAGTGCTGTAAAGGCTATAGATAGGTCAGTGGCTAAAAATATACTTCATAAAAACACTGCTGCGAGAATGAAATCTAAACTTGCAAGGGCTTTAAACTCTTCTAATAAATAAGAAAAAGACGTACAAAAGTACGTTTTTTTTTATTATTTTTTTTATTGTTTTTTTACTCTGCCAATTTATAAATTAGAATTTCTGCTGCAATTCTATCATTTATCTTACCTGTCTTTATTGCCAAATCAAGCTCCATTGCCTCTTTTATAGCATCTTTAATCTTTTTTGTAGAAAAATTTTTTGCCTGATTATATACTTTGTTTCCCACATAAGGTGTCATTTTTAGTTTAGCACATGCTTCATTTTTGCCCAAACCTTCATTACACAGAACCTTCATCTGGAGTATAAGCCTTAATTGTCTTGCAATCATAAAAAGTATTTTAGGTAAAGGCTCTTTTAATATTATCATGTCATTTAAAAGCTTTAACGCCACACTTATTCTTTTTTCAGCAACTGCATCCACTAAATCAAATATTCTGCTTTTAATTGACTTTGTACAAACTTTGTCAATATCACTAATTTCAACATTTTCTTTTTCCCCTAAAAAAGATACCAGTTTTTTTATTTCATTTAATATCTCAGTCATTCCAGGTTCACTTATACTCACTAGATAAGATGCCACATTTATATCAATTGTCTTTTTATAGGATTTAAAAGTTTTAATAACCCACTTTACTAAATCTGGCTGCTTTAAATACTGAAATTCAACTAAAAGACCATTATTTTTTATATTTTTAACAAGTTTAAGCCTCTTGTCAATGGCATCCTCATAAAATATCAAACAAGTATATGGTGGAACATTTTCTAAATATTTTGAAAAATCCTCATCTTCACTTTTTTTAGATTTAGCACCACTTTTGCTGCTAAACTTTCCTGAATTTTTTACCACAACAAGCTTGCGTTGAGAAAAAAAAGGCATTGTTTCACATGCTTCAACAATTTTATCATCTTCTATTTTTCCATCTAATACTACTTTATTAAGACTTTTAAAATTATCTTCTAAAATGGTTTCTTCAATTTTATTTATATAGAATTTTTTTAAATACTCTTCTTCTCCATAAAAAACATAAAGATTTTTAAAATTATTATTCTTTATATCATCTTTTAATATTTTAATACCCATAATATAAAAACATACCTACCTTTAATATTTCTAATTTTTATCTATAATTTAATATTTTTACCTTTTCTCCTTTTGACTTAACTATAACTGCGCCGTCTTTGTCTGTTCGTAAAACTAAGACCCCTTCTTTTTCTAAACGCTCTAGCACCTCATTTGAAGGATGTCCAAAATTATTTCGTCCCACACTTATAACTGCAACCGTAGGATCTATCTCTTGCAAAAATTCTAGCGTTGTAGAAGTTGCCGAACCGTGATGAGGAACCTTTAATATATCTGCATAAACAGGTAATTCATCATCTACAAGCATTATCTCTGCCTCTTTTTCAATATCTCCTGTAAATAGTATGCTTACATTTTCATAATACAATTTTAGCACTAAAGAGTTATTATTTAAAGCTGATTCATAAATATAAAAATCTCTTTTTGGATGCAAAACCTCAAAATAAGTTTTTTTATCCAAGTTAATTATATCACCTTTCTTACAGCTTTCAATATTAATATCCCTTTCTTTAGCTATCTTTAAAAGTTCTTCAAGTCCATCTAATACCGGAACATCAGGAATTATAAAATTTGAAACTCTAAAGCTTTCTAAAATGGGCTTTAAGCCTTGTGTGTGGTCAACATGTCCATGGGTTATGGCAACAACATCTAGTTTTGTAACACCATAGTCTAAAAGAAATGGTATAACTATATCATCCCCAATATTAGAATCATCTTCTCTATTTATGTAGCCTCCGCCGTCAATTAAAATGGTTTTCCCCCCTTGGGTTCTAATAAATGCACAATCCCCCTGCCCAACATCCAAAAATACAACCTCCAAACCTTTTGGTATAAATAAATTTATCAAAATTATAAAAAGAAAACTTGTCCAAATAATAATATTATGTTTTGGCAGTAACTTTACTTTGTGCTTTGGTTTGTACCATAAAAAATAAAGTATACAAATGTAATAAATCCCTATAAATAATATTGAAGGGGTTATAACTCTTACCACTGCAAAGGGAAAACTTGAAGTTTTGTTTGAAACAAAAAGTACAAAACTAAGAAGTGTATTGTTGCACAGCCCTACCAATTGAGAAAAAATTATATGTATCTGACCTACACCTGCCATAACCAAACCTAAAATTGTAATAATCCCAATTATAGGTGCAACCAATACATTAGATATAACCGACACTAAAGATATTTCATTAAAATAAAATACACTAATAGGCAGCACTCCTATTTGTGCTGATAAAGTCAGTGATATAATATCCGTAAGATATTGGGGAAGCAGCCTGTTAGTAAGAAGAGAACTTAAATTTTTATAAAATAGTATAATTGAAATTGTTGAAATAAAAGATAATTGAAATCCAACACTAAAAAGAAGTGCAGGATTAAATAAAAGAATTATAAAAGCTGCAAAAGAAATGCTATTTAAAATGTCAGCTTCCCTTTTTATTATTTGTCCCACCAAAACTACTGAAGCCATGATCACAGCACGCATAACAGAAGGCCCAAGCCCTGTTATCACTGCGTATCCCCACAAAACTCCAATTATAATTATATTTGCAAAAGTTCTTTTTATTCTGCACTTTCTAAAAAACACCACAAAACCTAAAAGAATATAGCCTACATGCATTCCTGAAACCACAATGACATGTGCTAGACCTGCACCTCTAAACATTCTTTCCACATCTTTTCCCAAACCACTTTTATAACCTAATAAAATTGCATTTAAAAGTGAAGCTTGAGAAGGAGGCAGACTTTTATTTATCACTCCCATTATCTTATCTCTTAAAACCAATCCATATTTAACTGCAAAATTCCCTTTATACCCATCTTTAACTTTTATATTTTGCCCTTTGGCAAATACTGTAGCTGATATTTTAGATTGGTTTAAATAATTTCTAAAATCAAATGCACCTGGATTTGTTTTGCCTGTTGGAATGTTCAAGCGACCTGATACCTCTATTTCCCTGCCATATTCTATAAAGTTGGTATCATTTAAAGTGGAAAGCCTTATTTTACCCTTAATTTGACTTCTTTTATCTTTTAAAATTATTTCTTCAGTATTTAAAACATAGTAAACCCTGGAACTTTTAATTTCAGGGTCAGAAATAACATACCCTTTTATGGTTACATATTCTTGGTCAAATTGGAGGTATTTTTTAATGTTACTGTTATAGCTGTATAAAAAATTTAAACCACCTATAAAATAAAAAAGGGCTGTTCCTATTATTATAAAAGTTTCTCTTTTTTTATTTGAAAATATAACAAATAGAATCAATAGAATTATCACAGAAGAAAAAAATACAAATGCATATGATTTTGTAAGATATGATACCAATATGCCAAATACAAGTGCCAGGGAAAAAAGAATAAGAGGTCTTTTCATAAACACCTCACATTAATTGTTTTTTTTAATTCCCAAAAGCCAAACCATCATATATCACACCTTTAGGTGAGGAACTCTTCCTGTTCCCCACCTAAAGATTATGTCTTTTTTAGAAAACACTTCTAGCAGTCATATATGTCTTTTGATAAAAGCCAGTGGTTAGGTCACTGATTACAACACATCTGGCACTGCTTCCAGAAGATGCATGAATAAAGTTTCCATTACCTATATAAATTCCAACATGATTTATATAGCTGCCAGTACCTCTGGTATCAAAAAACACCAAATCCCCAGCAACCAGATTTTCTTTGGCTACCCAAGTACCCTGTTTTGCTTGGTCTGCTGCTACCCTGTTTAAATTAATTCCATGATTTTTGAAAACGTACCATATAAGCCCTGAGCAATCAAACCCACTAGGGCTGCTTCCACCATAGACATATTTAACTCCTAAATACTTTTTAGCCTCTTCTACTATATCAGTCCTAAGTTCTAATACATCCTTTTCTTCTTGTCTTGGTGCAGAATTCCCACCCCTTGTTGCAACATTTTGCTGATAAGAACTAACAGAAACATAAGAAGTATGAACCCAGCCTTTAGTTCCTGATGATGTAACAATGTTGTACCAATCATTAGCTTGTCCTATTATTGTTATTGCTTCATTTCTCATTACAACATCTATTTTGTCATATCCAGTTCCTGCACCTGCTCTTACATTTAATGCAGAAGCAGTAACCACTCCTGTTTGGTTTTTAACCTCTGCTGTATTTTCTGTGCTTGTTTCGGTAGCTGTTTCAACTTCGGTACTTTCTGTATCTTCTTTTGCTACAATCTCTTTAGCATACTTTTTTTCTAAAACCTTCTTTGCAATCATATTACTATAAGCTGCTTTATATAGTTCATTTAAATCAGTTGATATTCCAATTGAGTTTTTATTTAAAAATTTTATTAAATTGTCGTCAGGTTGTTCTTTTTTAAAGACATTAGCAGTGATTACTTGAGATTCTTTCTTTTGATTTTGAGCGTGTGATAGAGTTGTCCACGTTGACATTAAAAAGACAAGAGAACTTACGTACAAAAACATGCTTTTAAACTTTAACATCAATAAAGCCTCCTAATCCTTTGTACTTCAGGCTTACAAAAACATATACTCTTATAGGAATATGCCTTTGCAAAACGCTTTTGCACAACATTAACTAAACTCCCAATTAAAATTCATTATAACCTTATGGATTTTCTTTGTCAAATGTATTTTTTTATATTCTATATAATGTTTATCGGCATTTTGCACATATGGGTAAACCCTTTATATCTCCCTTTATGCCTTTTAACACAAAACCAATAATTTAATATTTTTTTCTTGTAAACTAACATACTTCTCTATCTTTTCAACTTCCTTAAAACCTTGCTTTTTCCAAAATGCATAAGCCCCCTTATTTTCCTTGTCAACAGTAAGGTATATGCTTTTTACATGATGTTTCTTAATAAAATAATCTCTTAATAACTCTATGGCCTTTTTCCCATAGCCCTTTCTCTGAAATTCAGTTTTAATGATTAAAACCTTTATCCATACAATTTTTTCCTTAGAAATAAATCTGCCTTTTAATAGACCCACCATTTCATTAGAAAGATTATACACTCCCACAAAAAATTCTTCCGGGGATGATACCACTTTAAAATACTCTTTCAAAATATAATCAAAGGGCATAGGCCTGTCAACTCCTGTGGCAAATCCATATTCATCAATATTGTTATACCACTTATGTATTTTAACAAGCTTATTTAATTTTACATCTTTTAAAAAAACATCCTCATTATTTACGTTTAAAGAAAACATTTAACACCTCGTTATAACACTGTTATCGCCTTGTTATAACACTATGACCAAAAAAGAGATGTATTTTCTTTAAATTTTGGTCATTATAACAGTTAACAATTTTTCATAAATATAATATACTATAATTGTACGGAAAACTTTTTATGTACTTTTTCCTCTATACATATATAATATCTGCTGCAGCTAGTAACTGCAGTTTTTTGTTAGAAAGGGGTTTCCCCCCTTCACCCCTTTACTTATTAAATTATGTTTACTTCTTCTCCTTTTAACACTTTGTTGGTATTTTTCATAGCACACATTTTTCCACACATGGTACAAGTGTCTTTATCCTCTGGAATTGAACTTTCTCTGTACTTTCTAGCCTTTTCACTGTCAATGGCAAGATGAAACATCCCCTCCCAATCTAGTTTTTGTCTAGCTTCACTCATTTGGTTGTCCCATTCTCTTGCGCCTTTAATTCCCTTTGCTATATCTGCTGCATGAGCTGCTATTTTTGAAGCAATTATTCCCTCTTTCATATCATCAATATCTGGAAGCCTTAAATGCTCCGCTGGCGTTACATAGCACAAAAAGTCTGCACCATTTGCAGCGGCAATAGCCCCTCCAATAGCACTTGTTATATGGTCATATCCTGGTGCTATATCAGTTACAATAGGCCCTAAAACATAAAATGGCGCTCCATGACACAGTCTCTTTTCTAATATCACATTAGCTGCAATTTCATTTATAGCCATATGGCCTGGCCCTTCTATCATCACTTGAACATTTTTCTCCCATGCTCTTTTGGTCAGCTCTCCTAAAACAATAAGCTCCATCACCTGGGAAGCATCTGTAGAATCATTTATACTTCCTGGCCTTAGTGCATCACCAAGACTAATAGTTACATCGTATTGTGCAAAAATATCTAATAATTCATCATAGTACTGGTAAAAGGGATTTTCATTTCCTGTAAGTTCCATCCAGGCAAACATCAATGAACCGCCTCTTGAAACAATATTGGTAAGTCTTTTGTTTTGTTTAAATCTTTTAGCTGTTTCCCTGTTTATGCCTGCATGTATTGTCATAAAGTCCACACCATCTTTGGCATGTTTTATTACAACGTCTAAAAACTCTTTTGGTGTTATATCCTTTAAATCTTTATCGTAAAAACCAACTGCATCATATATAGGAACTGTACCAATCATAGCCGAGGAAGTTTCCAGAAGTTTTTGGCGAAACTCTTCGGTCTTTCCATAGGAACTAAGGTCCATAATTGCTTCAGCTTTTAAATTCACAGCCTTTTTGGCTTTTTCCAACTCCATTTCAAAATCACAACAATCCTTTGAAATACCTAAGTTTACATTTATCTTAGTTCTAAGTCCTTCCCCTATTCCTTCAGGATCAAGACTTTTATGATTTTTATTTGCAGGTATAATTACCCTTCCTTTTTCTATAAGACTTCGAATTTCCTCAACACTCTTCCCTTCTTTTTTTGCAACAATTTTCATTTCATTTGTTATAATCCCCTTTTTTGCTGCATCCATCTGTGTTGTATACATTTTACATTTCCCCCTCTAAAATCTTCTTATTTATTCTCATAACTTTTTCTTTAATATCTTCCGCTTCTGTAATCCCTGTAACCATAGAAATACATTTAGCCCCTTTAGATAACACCTCATGTAAGTTGTGTTCTTTTATACCTCCTATTGCCACATATGGAATGTGAATATTTTTAATCACGTATTCTAAATATTCTAACCCTACAGGGGCGCACACATCTTTTTTTGTATATGTTTTATATATCGGTCCAACTCCTATATAGTCTATATCTTTTTTAAGTGCCTCTTGTGCCTGCTTTGGAGAATGAGTTGAAAGCCCTATAATGATATCCTCTCCCACAAGTTCTCTTACCTTATCAATTGGATAATCATCCTGACCTAAATGTACCCCATCTGCTTTAACCATCATTGCCAAATCCACATGGTCATTTACTATAAAGGTTACTTTTGCTTCCTTTGTCATCTTCCTTATTTCTACACACTCTTTGTACATATCAATAAAGCTTTTGTTCTTTTCTCTGTACTGAATTATTTTAGCTCCACCTTTTATCATCATTTCTACAACTTCTATATTGCTTCTGCCTTTTGAAAGCTCATGGGCAGTTATACAATAAAGTCCCTTTAAAAAATCACATCTTTTTTTAGATGGAAAAATTCTTTTAAAAAAATCTTTTTCCATCTCATATGTATTAAATCTGAAATTTTCATACACTTTTGAAAGCTGGTATTTATCAATTACCTTTAAATTTTCTTCTATAGTCCTAAGAGCTTCCTGAAGTCTTTTAAAATTAGCTGTTACAAGCTCTTTAAGTGAAGCTTTATTGTCAATTTCAAGTTCTTTTGATATACTAGCCCCCACATCCTCTACCGAGTCTCTGGCATTTAAAAGAGATGGCAAAAAATCCATAACTTCTTTTCTTATACCATGTCTTATTTCCTTTAATCTTTTGCTCAAATCTTTATCTTCTAAATAAAACCTTGCCAAATCTTCTAAGACCCTTATACCTTCTGATGCTCTATTTATATTTGCATCAATTATTCTGTAAAATTTACCCATTCACAAAACCCTCACCTTCACCTAAAAAATAATTTAATATCACATCTGCCTGTTTTGCAGCAGTAATATTTACCCTAGGAGATATGGGAGGCAGGTTTTCACCCACTTCAGTAACAAAATCACCTATCATATAAAATTTATCACGGACTTTCCTTATCCTTATATCATCGCTATTTCCCCAGCCTGCAACTCCTGACACACAGACTAAAAGCTTATCTGACATCAAAAAGTTTTCCACAATGATTTTTTTATATTTAACTTTATCAAATGCCTCAACCACCACATCACAGTCTGAAAACATGTCCTTTACGTTTTCTGGGGTAATCTTTTTATATACTGTTTCAATTTCAACATCTGGATTAATTCTTTTTAAATTATCTTTTAAAGCTTCAACTTTGGGCATATTTATCTGATCTAAAAAGAAAAACTGTCTGTTAAGATTTGATGGTTCAACTATATCAAAATCCACTATTTTAAATTTTTTAAACCCACTTCTAACAAGATTAAAAGCACAGTTAGAACCTAATCCACCTGTCCCTGCCACTCCTATTTTTACTTTTTGGATTTTTTCAAGCTGTTCTTCTTTTATATAATTTAAAAGCCCCTTTAAAAAATCATTTTCCATAACCAATCACCATTTTTCATTATTTTCATATTGCATGCCAATCTTTAAATACAGGTTGATAGCCTTTTTTATAAATGCTCATTCTCATCTCTTCAACACTTCTTGCATCTGATATATCAAACTGTCCATCACTTTCTTCCTCTAATGCATGTCCTCCCACTTTTGTTGAAGAGCCTGCAGACATTTTAGTGACACCAAGACCTATAAGATTATCTCTAAACTCTGCCCTCTCCCTAGTAGAGATGGTAATACCCACCCTCGGCATATAAAGCCTTAAAGCCAGCATTATCTGTACTATATTTTTGTCTTCCACATTAAATATAGATTGAAAGTTTCCACTATGAGGTCTTATTCTTGGAAGAGAAATTGATATTTCAGTATCTGGGTATTTATTTTGAAGATAATTGGCGTGGATGCCTGTAAAAAAGCTTTCACTCCTCCAGTCCTCTAAACCCAAAAGTGCTCCAATATTTACGCTTCTCATTGATGCCCTGCATGCCCTTTCAGGTGTATCAATTCTAAATTTATAATCTTTCTTAGGTCCTTTTATATGAATTTTGTCATAAGTCTTTTCATTATACACTTCCTGATATACTGTAACTCCATCAACCCCGACTAAAACCAACTCTTTGTATTCCTCTTTCGTCAATGGATAAATTTCTATTGTTATGGATGAAAAGTATTTTTTTAAAATTTCCACACAATCCTTTATATAGTTTACAGGTGTCTTTTCTTTTGATTCCCCTGTAAGAATTAAAATATGTTTTAAGCCTGTCTTTGCTATTGCTTCTGCTTCACTTTTAACCTCATCCAATCTAAGTTTTTTTCTTGTAATTTTGTTGGTTATATTAAAACCGCAATAGGCACATTGGTTGACACAATAATTTGCTAAGTACAAGGGTGTATACAAAAATATCACTTTCCCAAAATGCTGCAAAGTGAGCTTTTGAGCTTTTTGTGCCATTTCTTCTAAATACTTTTCTGCTCTTTTTGATAAAAGAGTCATAAAATCATATTCATCAAGTATTTCTTTGCTAATTGCCCTTAGTACATGTTCATCAGTTAGCTCTTTAAAAAAACTTTCAAAATCAAAATCCCTATATTTTATGTACTCATTATAAAAACTCATTGCAATCCTTCTTTCAATCATTTCTTTTGTTTTTTAAGTGAGCTTTTATGCCAAAAACCCTGTTAGAGGTGATGAAGCTTCTGCATACTCCTTAACTGCACCAGTGCCCGAAAGATATGCCATTCTTCCAGCTGAAACTGCTTTTGCAAAAGCCTTAGCCATTTTGGCAGGATTTTCTGCTGTTGCTATAGCAGTATTTACAAGAACAGCAGCAGCTCCAAGCTCCATAGCCTCACAAGCATGAGAAGGCTTTCCAATTCCTGCATCAACTATAACAGGCACATCAATTTCATTAACTAATATTTTTATAAGTTCCTTTGTTTTAAGCCCCTTATTTGTACCTATAGGAGCACCTAATGGCATTACCGATGCAGCCCCTGCTTCTACAAGTCTTCTAGCTGCCATTAAATCCGGACTCATATAAGGCATTACAATAAATCCTTCCCTGGCTAAAATTTCAGTTGCCTTAATTGTTTCATGATTATCTGGCAAAAGATATTTGTTATCTGAAATAACCTCAATCTTTATAAAATTGCCACAACCAGCAGCCCTTGCAAGTCTTGCAATTCTTACAGCTTCCTCTGCATTTCTTGCTCCCGAAGTATTAGGCATTAAAATACAGTCTTTAGGAATGTATTTTAATATGTTTTCTTCATCTGAATCAAAATCAATTCTTCTTAGTGCTACAGTAATAACTTGCGCGTTTGAAGCCATAACCACATGGGGAATCAGTTTGTTTGATGAAAATTTCCCTGTCCCCACAAAAAGCCGGCTTTTTATTTCCACTCCTCCAATAACCAATCTGTCATAAACTAATCTCTCATTCATCACTTATCCACCCCCTACAAATCTTAAAACTTCCAGGTTATCATTTTCTTTTAAAATGGTTTTCTCCCACTCATCTTGTTTTAAAACCTGATAGTTGTATTCAACAACTATTCTGTCAGGCTCAAGCCCTTTTTCATTTATAAGCTCTTTTAGTGTCTTTTCTTCTCCAATTTCTGTCTTTTTACCATTTAGTAATATAACCACTTTTTCACCCCCTATTTTTGTATAAATTCCATATTTTTAAATCAAAAGGTAACAAAAAAAGCCTGCCATGGAGGCAAGCTAATTATTAATATACCATTAATTAGAGCTTCCCTACGCCGGCATTATCCGTGTCAGGTTCAAAGGGTTAAGAGTTTTTAACTCTTTCTCAGCCATAAGGCACCCCTAGCTAAAATATTCAATTTTTCATGGACTATTATATATTATAAATTTATACTTGTAAAGATTAACCTTCTATTTCTAAATAAACTTTAATTTCATTCCACACCTCATCTCTTCCCTGTCTGGTTTCCGATGAATAAGGAATTACCTTTATAGAACTTTTAAGATTTAATGTTTTTGCTATATCAGCCAATCTTGGCTTTATTTTTGAGCGAGGAATTTTGTCCATCTTTGTTGCAACCACAATATAGGGAAATCCCATACTCAAAATCCAGTCATGCATTAATTTGTCATTGGAAGTGGGAGAATGTCTTATATCAACAAGCATAACTATTAGTTTTAGCTGCTCTCTTTTAATTAAATAAGTTTCAATGAATTTTGCCCAGGAAGCTTGTACTCCTTTTGCCACCTTTGCATATCCGTATCCGGGAAGATCTACAAAATATAATGTCTCATCTATATTATAAAAATTTATCACCTGTGTCTTTCCTGGTGTAGCTGCAACCCTCGCTAAATTTTTCCTGTTTAAAAGAGAATTAATCAAAGAGGATTTACCTACATTAGACCTCCCTACAAAGGTCACTTCAGGCAAATCGCTAACAGGATACTGGGAAGGCTTAACCGCCGATAGTTCATATTTTGCATTATTTATATTTAAACTCATTACATTCTACCTCTTTTGTATAATATTTATCTTCAAAAAATATTATACCATTAAACTTACAAATTTAAAGGTTACACATTTAAAAAGAACCGTCTTTCCAGAACCGTTGCGCTCTATTATCCCGTGAATTTTACCTTATAAAATTTATTTTTTAATTATTTTTATTTGCTTCTATAAATGCTATTTCCCGTATATTTGTAACATCAAACTTAACTAACAGTTTAGTTTCTTTAGTCTCCGGTATGTACTCATACAAAGATATATAACTTCCATTTTTAG
>JAAYTS010000315.1 GCA_012517995.1 Clostridium sp. | reverse complement strand
TGCGCGCCGGGCGGGGGTGGAGAAGGCATTCTTCATCAACTCCGGGATCGAACTACCTGAGACGGTGGAGTTTGCGGCGTCGCAGGGTGTCGAGATCATACGAAACGATACCGACTTCTTCCAGGCGGTCGAGGAGGCCGGTCCGCCGGGGAAGGACCATCGGTGGTGCTGCAGGCTCTTAAAGCTGCAACCTCTGAAGGATTACCTCGCCACGGTCGGTCCCTGCATCACCATCCAGGGGAATCGCTGGTACGAGTCCTGGAACCGTGCCGATCTCGAGGAGACGAGCCAGAATCCAGAAAATCCTCTACAACTGAACATATCGCCGATCCGGAGCTGGCGGGCGCTTGAGGTCTTCCTCTACCTTTGGTGGAGGGAAGCGCCCATAAATCCTCTCTATGAGCGGGGACTTGAGCGGGTAGGTTGCTACCCCTGCCCGGCAGCGCTTGAGAGCGAGTACGAGAGGCTCCGCGAGATGCATCCTGCGCTCACCGGTCGCTGGGATGCGTTCCTGAAGAGGTGGGCGGTGGAGAGGGGACTTCCGGATGTCTACCACCGATGGGGCCTCTGGCGGTGGCAGGAGTTGCCCCCGAAGATGCGCGAGATCTGCAGAGACCAGGGTATCCCTCTAAACGATGACTTTAGCATGCGCTGCAATGAGCCTCCCGCAAAAAAAATGGTCAGATGAACCGGGGGCTCATGGAGAGGCGCGGAGGAGTGTAAAGGGGACGGAAGGGTTTTCCGGCGGTCTCCACCTTCACCATCTGGACGAGCTCCTCCTCGGCCATAACTTCCCGGTACGGCTTCCTCTTCTCTGAAAGCCTCCTGACGGTCACTGTGAGTCGGCCGGTCTCGACCTCCGCATCGCCGATCACCGCGACGTAGGGCACCCAGTCCATACCGGCCGCACGGATCTTTTTGCCCACGCTCTCGTCCCGGTCATCGACGTCGGCCCTGATGCAGGCGGCGGTCAGGCGGTCACAGACCTCCTCTGCAAAACTGATATGCCGTTCGGCCACCGGCACCACCCGGATCTGGGTCGGGGCGAGCCAGGTCGGGAATGAGGGTATATCCTGGACGGCTGCGTTCTCGAGCAGTGCGCAGATCACCCGCTCGATCGACCCCGTCGGTGAACAGTGGAGGATCGGAGGGTGGATCTCCACGCCCTCCGGGGTGTGGTACTTGATATCAAAGCGGTCCGCGCTCTCCACGTCGATCTGGACCGTCGGGTTCTCGATCGGCCTCCCCTGGGCATCGATCGCCGCAAGGTCGGCCTTCGCTATCCAGTAATGCGTCCGTTCCGAGAGGACCTCGACCAGCATCGGCGCACCCGACTTCGCGACGAGGCCTTTTATCCAGGGTTCGTACTGCTCGAAGAAGTCCCGCGTGCACCGGAAGATCCCGACGAGCGGGGTCTCGAGATCCTCACCGCTCTTCCACCCGATCACAACCTGTTCTTCAAAGCTTGCGAGCGCATCGTCCATGTTCCGGCAGAGGGTATGCATATCCGGCATCGTGAATGCGCGGAGACGCCTCAGCCCGATGACCTCCCCTTTCTGCTCGTGCCGGAACGAGTAGGTCGAGAGCTCGTAGAGCTTCATCGGGAGGGTATTTGGGGAGATGTGCATATCATGCATGATCGAGAACATGCCGAAACACGCTGCGAACCGGAGCATCATATCGCGGTTGCCGCTCTTGAACCGGTACTGGCGCTCCCCGAACTTGGCGGCGTGCTCCGCGATCGCCCGGTCGCCGAGGTCGTACATCACCGGGGTCTCCACCGGCATCCCGCCGTACTCAAGCACCCGCGCAAGGACGTAGTCAGCGAGGAGATCCCGGATGAGCTTGCCCCGGGGCATCCAGCGGTGCTGCCCGACGTCAGAGCGCGGTTCGTAGTCCACAAGCTCCTTGGCCCGCATCAGATCCACGTGCGCAGGCTCGACCCCCTCATGCCCCGGGTACCCGAGCTCCTTCCTGACCAGGGAGGCGAAAGGTGTATTCGCTTCTGCATACGCGGCTGCATCTCTTCGCTCCCCTTCGGGCGTGAAGACGAAGAACTCGTGCTCGATCTCCCTCTTCGGGGCGGCCGCGCCTTCCCCGGGCACGATCGTCCGGGAGAGCTCTGAGAGCGGGTGGCCCTTGCAGGAGAGCGAGAAGGCCTTGTACCAGCCAAACGGCGCCCGCCTCACGACAAACCCATCCGACCCGGCGATGGCCTCAGCAAGCCCCCGGAGAATATCCACCGCAGCTTCTGGCGATGCAAGATCCGAGGAGAGGTGGGCGTAGGGGTAGATCATGATATTGGTCGTGCCGAGCTGCCGGGCAGTGGCGACGATCTCGTCCGCCGCCTGCTGTATGGCATCCTCGATATTCTCCTCGTCGATAGACTCGACCGCACAGAAGACGGCGAGCGCCTCATCGAGGGCATCCTTCAGGACAGCATCCTCTTCGGCGACCTTCGTCTTCTTCCGGGCTTCGTACTCAATGTGGTCAGAATGGATCAGAAGAAGTCGCATTGTTATCCCCAGTTGAACCGTTCAATGTCTGTTTTCATGCTATATAGTAGCGTGGGAGCATATGGCGCCCCGCCTTCATGAGCGGCGCGCATTCTCGTGGTAGCGCGAGAGGGTCGCCTGCCGCTGGTCCATGTACTTCGCATCCCGCTTCATGTTGTAGGGGCGCGCAGCGCGGTCGGTGCGGTAGAAGACCAGCTGCCCGATCGGCATCCCCGCGTAGACCCGGACCGGTCGGGAGTTCACGTTGCACATCTCAAGCGTTATCGTCCCCCGAAACCCCGCATCGATCCAGCCGCCCGTCTGGTGGAGTTCGATACCGAGACGGGCGATGCTGCTCTTCCCCTCGATGCTTGCGACAACGTCCGAGGGGAGCTCGATCGTCTCCAGGGTCTTTGCGAGGAGGAACTGCCCGGAGTGAAGGACGATCGAGTCCGCTTCCATCTCTTCTACGCCTGCACAGACGCTCCCCTCCTCGTAGGGATCGATCACCGCGTCGCCCGGGACGTACCAGACGAAGTGGGAGCCGAGCCGGATATCAAGGGAGTTTGGCTGGATGAGACCGGGGTCATAGGGTTCCACCTTGATGAACCCACGCGCTATACGGTCCTCTATCTGCCAGTCGACAAGGATCATGCTCGTACTGTATCTCTTCAAAACCAGTTAGTCTTTCTTTTCCATGTGCCACTCAGCCCTCCGCATAAGGCCGTGGAGCGTGCTCACCTCGCGAGTGGTCAGTCTCGTCCGGCCGAAGAGGCGGCGGAGCAGGATCGTCGTATTCTTCCGTTTGAACTCCGGGTGATCGATCCGGTCGAGAAATTCGCCAAGGTGCTGGTGGAGCGCCTCCATCTCAACACGCCCGGCCAGGGGGTAGGTTCCACGGGGCAGGCTTGCAAGCTCGTAGCAGAGGATGCCCACAGCGTGGGAGAGGTTCAGGATGGGGTATGCCTTCGAGGCCGGTATGGTGCAGATGATATCTGCACGCATAACCTCCCTGTTCGCAAGCCCCCAGTTCTCCCGCCCAAAGAGGATCGCGACCGTCCCCTCGATATCGGCGACCATCTCCCGGACCTCCGCCGGCGCGTAGTAGGGCATCCGCATCGGCGTGCAGACAGACTCGCTCACCTCGCCGGTCGTCGCAACAACGAGGTCAAACTCGCGGTAGATTTCATCGATCGTCATCCGGCGGGCACTGTCAAGGACGTCGCGGGCGTGGGAGGAGCGCATGATGGCTTCGTCACCGATCGGGCAGGGGTTGACCAGCACCAGCCGGGTGAACCCGAAGTTCTTCATCACCCGGGCGGCGAACCCGACGTTCCCCTCATAGAGTGGTTCGATCAGGACGATGGAGATCTCGGGCATGCATCACTGCACAGCCCGGACCGTGGCCCGGAGCACATCGACCCCTTCGTCGTAGACGGCGTTTCCTACGACGATCGTATCGGCGATCCTTCCCATCTCTGCTGCCTGTTCCGCCGATCGGATACCGCCGCCGTAGTAGAGAACGGCGTCCTCGGTCGCGTCTGCCGCCGCCTGAACCATACCAGGATCCCCGTAGGTTCCGCTGTACTCGATATAGACGATCGGGAACCTGAAGTAACGATCCGCCACCCTCACAAACGCGGCCACATCATCGCGTGAGAGGGCACAGTTCGCTCCGGTCACCCGCCCGACGGCGGAGGCGGGGTTGAGTACGATGTAGGCCTCAGGCACAACGATATCCCAGTCGATGCAGTTGCCGTTGCGGAGCCAGGCGAAGTGTTTCCCGATGATCCAGCGGGCGTCGCTTGTATTCATCACGCTCGGGACGAAGAGGTGGTCGATCTTCCGGTCGCATATGGCGCAGTCGGGGCTCGCCGGCTCCACCACGAGTGGCAGCCCATAGGCTGAGGCCGCGTCCAGGAGCTCGCGGAGGTTCTCCTGCGTCACGTTCAGGGTGCCCGAGAGCATCAGGGCATCGGTCCCGCTTGTTGCGATCCCATCGAGGGCTCCTGGTGGGAGGCGTTTATCGGGATCCAGTTTCGTCACATGAGCCCAGGTCTTCCAGTTCACGTGCATGGTGTCACTCCAGATGGCCGATGAAGTCGTGAAGCCTGGCTTCTGCGATGCCGGTGATGGGGGAGACCCTCTCCGGATCGGCCTTGCGGAGCGTTTCAGCGTTATAGATGCCCGCGAGGTAGAGCTTCTGCAGGGTCGCCTCCCCGATGCCGGGGATGGCCAGGAGTTCCTCTCGCCCACGATCAAGCATCGCCCTGGTTATCTTTGCCGGGGTGGGGCGGCCGAGGTGGCTGCAGACCAGGTCCACATGTCTATGTACGGTCTCTGGGTTAATGCCGGTTTTGTTTGAGAGGTAGGGGATGGGGAGGTAGCAGAAGTCATCGGGGCTCGTGATGCCGCTGGAGAGGTACTTCTTCAGGCTGACTGCCGGGACCCCGGCCGTCCGGAGGGCGCGTTCGTTGCAGAGCGCGCGGGCAGCCTCCAGGAGGTCCGTCGCCCCCGTATCGCCTATACCGGCCTTCTTCAGGACCGCCGGGTCCGCCTGCGAGAGTGCCCGGATATCTCCGATCCCCTGCTCAAGGAGGTTTCTTGTGATCTTCGCGTGGCTCCGACCCCGGCGGGGTGGTATGATCTTTCGTATGAACTTCCTGAGTTCAGAACGGCGCCGGAGGACCTCGAGCGCATCCCCAGCCTCCTTGATGAGGTGGTCAGCCTCATCGATGCCTATCCTCGCCTCGAGCTCCCCGGGCTGCATGCCCGCGATCTCGGAGACCGTGTAGATGTGGTGCGTGCGCAGGCGTAGCATGAGGTCGTCGGTCATCGAGGGCATCATCCGGAGCGCCTCGATGTTCGACTGGATGTGGCTGCAGAGCGGGCAGCCTATCACCCAGGGCCGGGAGCCTCTCCGGATGAGGCTGACGTGGAAGAGCCCGTGTTCCTCACAGGTCTCATCCAGCCGGATCGCCCGCCCCCAGGGGCTGCCGGGCAGACTGATGTTGAACCGGCACTCCGGGTAGCCGGTGCACCCGATGAATTGGGATACACCGATGTGCCGGATCCGGAGATCGTGGCCGCAGACGGGGCAGGGACCGACCGTATGCTCCTCTGCGGTCTGTTCCATGATCTCTTCACCGATCTCCTCCTCGTGCGCCTCGAGTTTGTCAAAGACCCGGTGAAGCATCCCGCGGGACTCGGTGACGACGTCTTCGCGGGAGCGTTCGCGCTGCTTGATGAGTTGCATATGCTCTTCAAGCGTCCTGGTCATCTCAGGCTCCGTGATCGTCGCTGCATGGTTGTCGAGCGCATCCGTGACTGCCCTCCCGACGAGCGTCGGGCGGAGCGGGTTCCCCTCCACGTAGCGGCGGGAGATGAGTTTGCCGATCACCTCGTGCCGGGTGCTCTTCGTCCCGAGGCCGTGCTCCTCCATCACCTGGATGAGCCGGCTCTGGGAGTAGCGGGGCGGCGGCTGCGTCTGCTTCTCTTCGAGGTTCACGCTCCTGATAGGCAGGCGTTCTCCCGCAGTAAGCACCGGGAGGATCTTCTCCTTCGCCTCCGAGTAGGGGTAGACCCGGCGCCATCCCGCGGAGAGGAGCCGGCTGCCAGTGGCAGCGTAGGGTTCGCCGGAGGCGTCGAAGGTGCACCTGACGGTTGCCCACGTCGCGTCGGGGGAGAGGGTCGCAAGGAACCGGCGGACAATGAGTTCGTAGACCTTCCACCGGTCCTGTCCGAGGGCCTCCCGGGTTGCCGCGCCCGTGGGATGGATCGGGGGATGGTCCGTGCTCTCCTTCTTGCCCCGCGTCGGGACCGGCCGCCGGTGCTGTTGCACCCAGGCGACGTCAGCATCAAACACTCCTCCCCGAAGCGTCTCCAGGATCCCGTTCAGGTTCAGGGACTTCGGGTAGACCGTGTTGTCGGTCCTCGGGTAGGAGATGTACCCGTTCATGTAGAGGTCTTCAGCAAGCCGCATCGCATTTGCCGCCGAGAGACCCAGGCGGCTCGCTGCGACGACGAATGTCGTGGTGTCGAACGGGGCCGGCGCCCGGTCGTTCTTCTGCCCCTCTTTCACATCCGTGACCACGAGCGGCTCCTTCGTCCCTGCCTCTGCAGCGAGAGCCGCTTCGTGGTCGGTGAACCGCCCGGCGGTGTGCCGCGCCTCCACCGGTTGTTCGTCCTTCTCGGTCATGAGCGAGAGCATCCAGTAGGTCTGGGGGACGAAGTTCTCGATCTCGCGCTCCCGGTTCACGATCATAGCAAGCGTCGGACTCTGGACCCGACCTACTGATAGGATATTCCTGCCGCCCCGCCGGGCCGCGAGACTGATGAACCTGGTCAGCGACGCTCCCCACATCAGGTCGACCATCTGCCGGGCCTCACCGGCAGCCGCGAGCGCAAAGTCGAGGTCTGTTGGGTCCTCAAAGGCTGACCGTATCTCTGCCGGGGTTATCGCGGAGAACCGGGCCCGGTTAATCCTGACCGAAGGGTTCACCGCACGGACGAGCTCATAGGCTTCCTTCCCTATCAGTTCCCCTTCGGTATCGTAATCGGTGGCAATGGTGACGAGGTCCGCCTTCTTTGCCAGTTTCTGGATGAGGTTGACGATCTTCTTCTCGGTCGGTTTCTTGACGGTGCCGGCGTCGATGAGGGTTCGTGGGGTGTGGACCTTGCTCCTCCAGTTCGTATAGCCGGGCTCGAAGTCCACCTCCACCACGTGCCCCTTGAGGCCGACCACCGTCTTTGTATCGAAGGAGTAGGTGGAAACGCCTCCCTCCTTCACCGCTCTCACCTTTTCGTTACCGGCGAGAATTTGCGCGATTCGGTTTGCTGAGATATTCTTCTCTGCGATGATCAGGTGCACTGCGGATTACACCCCGCCCATCTTGATTGATTCGGAGACAATTCGCCTGAGCTCCCGCGGATCCGCCCGGCCACGAGTCTCCTTCATCACCTGCCCCACGAGGAAGTTTAAGGCTCCCTCCTTCCCGCTCCTGTAGTCCTCCACCGCCTGCGGGTTTGCGCTGATCACCGCCTGGACGATTGACGTGAACTCGTCCCCCGCGGCCCTGCCGAGTTTCTCACGTTTCACGATCGCGGTCGGCTTCTCGCAGGGCCTGCCTTCGACGCAGGCATCAAGCATCTCGCGCAGGACCTGGACACCTGCCCGGTCGGTGATGGTGCCCGCCTTGAGGAGTTCAAGGAGTTCTGCGATGTGGCCTGGCGGGACGGCGGCGATACCCATGTCACGGTAGTTGAGCTCGCCAAGAAGGGTATCGGCCACCCAGGTAGCGGCGAGGGCCGGGTCGATGTGAGCGACCTCCTCATAGAAGTCGGCGAGTTTCGGGTCTCCGGTCAGGGTCCTCGCATGATTGAGCGATACGCCGTACTGCTCCATAAACCGGTTCTTTCGGGCGGTAGGTAGTTCAGGGAGGTCGATCTCTGCCACCCGTTCCGCAACGCGGAGCGGCCTGAGGTCGGGGTCAGGGAAGTAGCGGTAGTCGTGCTCCTCCTCCTTGCCGCGGGCAGAGGTGGTGATCCCGCGCCCTTCCATGAAGTGCCGGGTCTCCCTTGCCACCTTCTGTCCGCGCCGGAGCAGGTTCCTCTGCCTGGTCACCTCAAAGGTGAGGGCTTTCTCGACGCCCTTGTAGGAGGAGATGTTCTTGACCTCGACCCGCTCTGAGCCCTCAAGCGAGATGTTTGCATCCACACGCAGGCCGCCTTCCCGGTCGCCGTCAAAGACCCCCAGGTACTCGAGGACCGTCCGGAGTTTGTTGAGGAACCGGCGTGCCTCCTGCGGGGAGCGCATGTCAGGTTCAGTGACGATCTCAAGGAGCGGGATACCTGATCTGTTATAGTCGACGAGCGAGTACTTCGAGGCGCCGGTGACGTGGACCAGTCTTCCGGGGTCCTCCTCGAGGTGCACCCGGGTGATCCGGATGATCTTCTCGTGCCCCTCGTCGTCCTCGATCTCGACGGTCCCCTCTACCGCGAGCGGTTTGTCGTGCTGGGTGATCTGGTAGGCCTTCGCAAGGTCAGGATAGAAGTAGTTCTTTCTGGCGAACTCAGACTCTTCGAGCACCCTCATGTCGAGGGCTTTTGCCACCCGGAGGCCGTACTCCACCGCTTTTTTGTTCAGGCGCGGGAGCGCCCCCGGAAGCCCAAGACAGACCGGGCAGCAGTGGGTGTTGGGAGCGTCGTCCTGGTAGTCGGTCGAGCAACCGCAGAAGAGTTTCGTCGCGGTCGAGACCTGGACATGGATCTCAAGCCCAATGATCGTCTTCATGCCCTCACCTCCTGCTCGTAGGCGAAGGCGGTGTCGATGACACGTTCGTCCTCAAACTGCCTGCCCATCAGCTGGAGGCCCACAGGGAGCCCGTCCACCCTGCCGCACGGGACTGATATTGCCGGGATCCCGGCGAGGTTCGCGGGCGCCGTGAGGATGTCGGCGAGGTAGAGCGAGAGGGGATCGTTCTTCTCGCCGAGACGGAAGGCTACGGTCGGCATCGTCGGGCCGGCGATGATATCGACATCGCAAAACGCCCGTTCGAAGTCCCGGGCGATATTCCGGCGGGCTACCTGGGCCTTCGCGTAGTACCTGCCGGTGTAGCCGGCCGAGAGGGTGAAGGTCCCGAGCATGATCCGGCGCCTGACTTCGGCCCCAAAGTTCGCCTGTCGCAGATCCTGGTATGCCTCGTGCCAGGTCTTTCTGGTATCGACCGCCGGGCCGTAACGGACGCCGTCGAACCGCGCGAGGTTTGAGGAGGCCTCGCTCGTGCAGATGACGTAGTAGGCCGCAAGCGCATACCGCATGCCGGGGATGCTCACCGGGACCGTGGTGGCCCCGAGGTCCTCGAGGATGCCGATGGCATCCCTGACGTTCTCTGCGACGCGCTCGTCCACCCCCTCGCCGAAGTACTCTTCAGGTACCCCGACCTGCAGGCCGCTGATATTTGCTGAAGGCTGGTGATCGTACGGCCGATCGAGCATCGTCGAGTCGCGGGGGTCGTAGCGCGCGATCACCGACATGAGCCTTGATACATCCTCGACCGTCCGTGCCATCGGTCCGATCTGCTCAAGGGAGTTTGCGTAGGCGATGAGACCGTAGCGGGAGACCCGGCCGTAGGTGGGTTTGAACCCCACGATCCCGCAGAACGCCGCGGGGCACCGGATCGAGCCGCCCGTGTCGGTGCCGAGCGCCATCGGGACGAGGCCTGCGGCGACCGCAGCGGCGCTCCCGCCCGAGGAGCCGCCCGGCACCCTTGATGGGTCGACCGGGTTTTGGGTGGGGCCGAACGCGCTCGTCTCGGTGGTCGAGCCCATGCCGAACTCGTCCATGTTGGTCTTGCCGACGATCGCGGCCCCCTCCCTCCGGAGGAGTTCCACAACGTGGGCATCGTACGGCGGGACGTAGCCCTCGAGGATCCGGGACGCACAGGTTGTCCGGATACCTGCCGTGGAGATGTTGTCCTTGACCGCGATGGCGACGCCGGCGAGCGCACCATCACCGAACGGTGCCTCGCGGCAGGTGGTGATG
>JAAYTS010000098.1 GCA_012517995.1 Clostridium sp. | reverse complement strand
TGATTGTAGAGAACCTATGCTTTACAATTCCCTGGTCAAAAGAATCCTTTATACAGGAATTGTCAAATAAAAGCCTTACCAGATACATTTGTGCAAAAACAGGGGACAGGGCAATAGCATATGCAGGAATGTGGAAAATTTTTGATGAGGGACATATTACAAATATAGCAGTTCATCCTAAGTACAGAAAAAAAGGTATTGGCGGGAAGCTGGTTTGCCATCTTATAAATATTGCAAGAAAAGAAAACATTAAGAAGATGACATTAGAAGTTAGAAAGAGTAATATTGCCGCCCAGAAATTATATTTTAAATATGGTTTTGAAATAAAAGGAGTACGAAAGGGATATTACTCTGATAATGGAGAAGATGCCATTATTATGTGGAAAAACAATATATAGTATATTTTGGCAACTAAAACAACACATTAGGTTATTCAAATTTATTGTACAATAAAAAAGGATTTTATTATATTATAGTAGAATATAATACTTATTAATTGAATTATACTTAATTTGAATTATAATTAATCGAATTATTGCAATTTTAATTTTCCGAAAAATAATATCGGATGTCTAAATGTATCAGTCTTAAAATAAAAAATTCCTTATACCAACTGGTTTAAAGGGGGAAAATGTATGTCACGGGCAAAAAAAGTATCCTATAACAAACTCAAAAAAGAATGTAAACCAGACTTTTTTAAGTTTAATGATACTTCTGAACTAACTTTTTCAGATGATATTATAGGTCAGGAACGGGCAGTAAAAGCCATGGAGTTTGGGCTTAAAATAAAAGCTAAAGGCTACAATATTTTCATATGTGGGATGACAGGAACTGGAAAAACCAGTTATGCTCAAAACATTGCAAGAAAAATGGCAAAGAAATGTAAAACCCCTGATGATTGGTGTTATGTATACAATTTTAATAATTCTAACCGACCTAAAGCTATTAATTTACCTGCAGGATTAGGCAAAATTTTTCAAAAGGATATGGAAGAGTTCGTGAAGGTACTTAAGATTGAAATAGCTAAGGCTTTTGACAGTGAAGACTATGAAAGAGAAAAAACAGCTATAGCAAAGGAGTTTCAGAGTAAAAAAACAGAATTAATGGAAAAACTCAATAAGGATGCTGAAAAGCAGGGATTCAAAGTAAAAACCACAAATGCTGGGATGTATTTTTTGCCAGTTATAGAGGGAAAGACTATAACAGAAGAAGAGTATTCCAATTTGGATGAAAAAATAAAGCAGGAAATAAATGAAAAGTCAAATATAGTGCAGCTGGAAACGTTAGATATAATAAGACAAATTAAAAATATAGAAAAAGAAGCAGAAGAAAGAGTTTCAGAATGGGAAAACAAACTAGCATTGTTTGCCGTTGGAATACAGATAAATGATTTAAAAGAAAAGTACAGGGATTATAAAAAAGTTTTAGATTACCTTGAAAAGGTACAGGAAGACATATTGAAAAACCTTGATGAATTCAGAGAAGAAGAACTTACTGATGAACAGCAGCTGCTTCTTCCATGGTTAAAATCCTCTGATGAGTCACACACAGACAAATACAAAGTGAATCTTTTAGTTGACAACAGTGAGCTTGAAGGTGCCCCTGTTGTTACTGATTATAACCCAACTTATTATAATATTCTTGGAAAAGTAGAGCATGAAAATGAGTTTGGAACTATGATAACAGATTTCACAATGATAAAAAGTGGTCTATTTCACCAGGCAAATGGAGGCTACCTTATACTTCAGGCAAAAGACGTCCTAAGCAATATTCAGTCTTGGGAAGCACTAAAAAGAGTTCTAAGGACAGGGGAAATATCCATTGAAAATATGAAGGAGCAAATGGGACTTATTGCTGTTTCAACATTAAAGCCTGAGCCAATACCTGTAGATGTAAAAGTTATTCTAGTTGGAAGTGAATATATTTATCAAATGCTTTATGAATACGATGAAGAATTTAGAAAACTTTTCAAAATTAAGGTGGACTTTGATGCAGAGATGGAGAGAAATAGTGCTAACACGAGAAAACTTGCCCAGTTTATAGGTTCTTTTTGCAGCCGGGAAAATTCTCCTCATTTTGACAAAACTGGTGTTGCAAAAGTTGTTGAATATAGTTCTAGACTAGTGCAAGACCAAACTAAACTTTCTACAAGATTTAATGATATTGTGGAAATACTAAGTGAATCTGCCGCTTGGGCTGAAATAGAAGGTTGTTCGCTAGTAACTGGTGAACATGTTAAAAAAGCTATACAAGAAAAGATATACAGATCTAATAAGTACGATAAAAAGCTGTTGAAACTTTTAGAAGATGGAGCAATAATGATAGATACCGAAGGAGAAGTAGTGGGACAAATAAATGGTCTTACAATAATTGATACTGGAGATTATTCCTTTGGCAAGCCTTCTAGAATTACTGCAAACACTTTTATGGGTGAAAGAGGAATAGTGAATATAGAAAGAGAAGTGGAAATGAGTGGAACTTCTCATTCTAAGGGAATTATGATTTTAAGTGGATATATTGGGCAAAAGTATGCCCAGAATATGCCACTTTCATTAACTGCCAGCCTTTGTTTTGAACAGTTGTATGGTGGTGTTGATGGAGATAGTGCATCTAGTGCAGAGCTTTATGCAGTGCTTTCAAGTTTATCAGAAGTTCCTATAAAGCAAAGTATTGCAGTTACGGGTTCTGTAAATCAAAAGGGTGAGATTCAGCCAATAGGTGGGGTTACAGAAAAAGTAGAAGGATTTTTTGAACTTTGCAAATTAAGGGGATTAAATGGCCAGCATGGTGTAATAATACCTTATCAAAACATAAAGAATCTGGTTTTAAACGATGAAGTGATTGAAGCTTGCAAAGAGGGAAAATTTAATGTATATGCTGTAAAAACTATAGATGAAGGAATTGAAATACTAACTGGGAAAAAAGCAGGTACTAAAAAAGAAAATGGGAAATATCCTGCTGGAACGATAAACTATCTTGTGTATGAAAAACTTAAAAAATTTTCAAAAATAGCATCGGAAGCAGAAAAAACCACAAGTAAATCTAAATAAATTGTAATCTATTAAGAGTTAGTGTAAAATATGAAATATATGATACTTCAAAAGTTTATTAATTCCGACAAATTAAACAAGTAATTTCCCGGGAAATGTAGAATGATTAAACAAATTTGGCGGTACTTTGTATGAAAAAAGATATTATTTCAAAAAACACGGGTAATAGCCATGGTTTTTATGCTATTAATCTGTGTTTTTTTATTTCAATGTTTGATGCAGATGCAGCTTATGTTAGTTTTGCTCTTAGTGCAATATCTAAAAATGGAAATGTTGCCATTTGGGGTAATCAAGTATTTTAGGTTTTACAATTTTA
>JAAYTS010000097.1 GCA_012517995.1 Clostridium sp. | reverse complement strand
TTATAAAACGTTAATAGAAGGTGTTTCAGATGATGGTATCTTTTATTATGGAAGAACATACAAAGAGGCACCTGATATTGACGGATTTGTATATTTTACAAGTATAGAACCCCTTGATATTGGAAAATTTGTAAATGTAAAAGTGTTAAATATTGACGAATATGATTTAATAGGAGAGGTTGTGCATGAATCTTCCCAATAAGTTAACTTTATCTAGAATACTTATGGTACCAATTTTTATGTTATTAATAATACCAATACCCGATTGGATATTTGAAGTGGATATGCTTGGGTTTGCCCATCCCCATTTAAAAACTATAAATGAGTATATATGGGATTATGGAAATTATCTTGCTGCCCTTCTTTTTCTAATTGCATCAAGTACTGATGGCTTAGATGGATACATAGCAAGAAAGAGAAAGCAAATAACCAGGTTTGGAAAATTTTTAGACCCAATTGCAGACAAGCTCCTTATTACAGCTGCATTAGTTGCCCTTGTTGAAAGAAATAATGTAACTTCTTGGGCAGCAACAGTTATAATAGGCAGAGAATTTATAATTACTGGACTAAGATTGGTTGCAGCAAGTGATGGAATTGTTATTGCAGCCAGCAAATGGGGAAAAATAAAAACAATATCTCAAATTGTGGCAATACTGGCTGCTCTATTAAAAAATTATCCTATTAGTTTGTGGGTTGATTTTCCACTAGACAGATATTTAATGTTTATTGCAGTTGTTGCAACGGTATATTCTGCCTACGATTATATAATAAAAAATGCAAATGTTATTGATTTTAATAAATAATTTAAAAAATTTTTGAGGAAATTCTTGCACAAAAGATAAAAATATAATATACTCTTTATTATCAACAATTAGTATCAGGTAATAATTATAATTAGATTTTAATATATTTTTATTAAACAATAAACTTTTTAACCTGAAAATTATATGTTGAGCATTTTTTGGATATACAATAAATATATTGGTGTGATATAGTAATATTTAAAATATTATATTTCACCTTTAAGGTATAGCTTAAAAGAGGTGATTTTATGAGCAGACCGTCGTCTGTAAAAAAAGAAAGACAGTCTGTTTTATTAGAGAAGTTGTCCCAGGATCCTTTTTTAACCGATGAAGAACTGGCTGAAATTTTTAAAGTTAGTGTTCCTACTATAAGATTAGATAGACTTGAATTGGGTATTCCTGAATTAAGAGAAAGAATAAGAAATGTGGCAAAAAAAAATTACAGCAAGGTAAAATCACTTAAAAGTAAGGAAATAGTTGGGGAACTTTTAGATATTTCTTTAGGCGTTGGTGGTATATCAATGCTTGAGACAGATGATAGTATGGCATTTGAAAGAACTAAAATAATTAGAGGTCATTATATTTATTCTCTTGCAGAATCTTTAGCAATTGCAGTGATTGATGCTGATGTGGCTTTAGTAGGTGTGGCTAATATAAAATATAAGACACCAGTTTATTCAGGAAATAAACTATTAGCAAAAGCAGAAGTAAAAAAAGTTAAAGATAATAAGTATATAGTATGGGTAAATATTTTACATAAACAAGTTGAGGTCTTTAGAGGGAAATTTATACTTGTATCCCTTAAAAAAGATTTTTATAATAATGTAAAATGATTATTTTTCTGGGAGTGAAGGTTTTGATAATTTTGGTAGATGCAATGGGTGGAGATAGTGCACCAGATTCCGTTGTTAATGGATGTATAGATGCTGTTAACGAAGCTGATGGGTTTGAGGTATTGCTATTAGGAGACAAAAATAAAATAACAGAAATATTGAATAAACGAGAGTTTAACAGCAATCGTATTAGAATTCATGAAACATCTGAAGTTATAACTGTAGAAGATGTTCCTACAAGGGCAATTAAATCTAAAAAGGATTCTTCAATGGTAGTTGGATTTAAAATGCTTAAGGAAAAAAAAGGAGATATATTTGTTTCCTGTGGGAACAGTGGTGCGTTGATGGCAGGAGCACTTTTGATTTTAGGTAGAATAAAAGGTGTTGACAGGCCTTCTCTTGCTGCAATTATACCTACAAAATCAGGAAAAGGTCTTATTATTGATGCAGGGCTAAACACCATATGTAAACCCATTAATTATTATCAATTTGGTATTATGGGTTCTATATATTCAAAAGCAATGCTTGGATTAGAAAAACCACGAGTTGGCCTTGTAAATATTGGTTCGGAAGAAGGAAAGGGTAATGAAGTTTTAAAACAAGCCCATGCTTTACTTTCAAAATCAAATTTAAACTTTATTGGAAACATTGAAGGTAATGATGTTATGATGGGAAATGTTGACGTAGTTGTTTGTGATGGATTTACAGGAAATGTTCTTCTTAAATTTTTAGAAGGAGCAGCATCCTTTTTTATGGGATCTTTAAAAAACATTTTTAACACTAATTTTAGGACTAAACTATCCGGTTTAATGATAAAAAAACAAGTTGTGGAGTACAAAAAGAATTTAAACCCTGAAGAGCACGGAGGAGCCCCAATATTAGGAGTTAATGGATTGGTGTTAAAAAGTCATGGAAATTCTAACGCAAAGACAGTAAAAAACGTTGTAATAAAGGCCAGTAAATTTGCAAGTGAAAATGTTCTAGAAAGTATCAAAAAAGAATTTTCTAATATGGAGGTTGAAGACGTTGAACAAAATGTATAGTTGTGGAATACTGGGATTAGGGAGCAGTCTTCCGCAAAAGGTTTTAACCAATTCTGATTTAGAAAAAATGGTGGATACAACAAATGAATGGATAATAAAAAGAACTGGTATTTCAGAAAGAAGAATACTAGAAGAAAATGAGCCTGCATATAAGCTTGCAATTGATGCAGGGAAAAAAGCTCTTGATGATGCAGGAATTGCTCCAGAACAATTGGACTTGATAATTGTAGCAACTGAGACACCAGATTATTATACACCTTCTACGTCATGTATTGTGCAAGATGGTTTAAAAGCAACAAATGCTGCTGCATTTGATTTAAATTCAGCATGTTCTGGGTTTATTTATGCATTGACAGTTGCAAATCAATTTATCCAAAGTGGTTATTATAAATATATTCTTTTAATAGGATGTGAAGGACTTTCTAAAATTGTTGACTGGAAGGATAGAAATACATGTGTCCTTTTTGGTGATGGCGCTGGTGCAGCGGTAGTAGGTAGAGTAGAGGATGGATATGGTATTTTAGCTACCCATATTGGTGCAGATGGCAGTTTAGGAAGATGTATTACAGCACCTTCTACTTATCTAAGTCCAGAAGACTTAGAAGCAAGAAAGGGCGAGAATAAAAGAGTTTTAATGATGGATGGAGGAGAAGTTTTTAAATTTGCAGTTAAGGTTATGGAACGAGGAACTAAAGAAGTGTTAGAGCGGTCCAAAATAGATTTAGATGATATAGAACTTATCATTCCTCATCAGGCAAATTTAAGAATATTAGATGGTGCAGCAAAGAGACTGGGTATTTCTAAAGAAAAGGTCTTTTCAAACCTTCATAAGTATGGTAATATTTCCTCTGCATCAATACCAGTAGGATTAGAAGAAGCTTATAAAAGCAACATGTTTTCTAAAGGGGATAATCTGGTTTTGGTTTCCTTTGGTGGAGGATTAACATGGGCTTCTGCACTGGTTAAATGGAGTAAGTAATATATAAATTAAATTTATATATTATGTGAATTGGTATATATTATAGAGCAACATAAGCTTTAGTTTGAAGTGTTTAAAAAGGAGATGGCTATGAGTAAAATTGCATTTTTATTTTCAGGTCAGGGAGCTCAATATGTAGGCATGGGAAAAGAAATAGCCAAAGAGTATAAATCTTCTGATATGATATTTGAAGAAGCTTCTGACGCATTGGGATTTGATACAAAAAAGATGATTTTTGAAAGTGATGATGAAACTTTAAAAATTACCGAGAATACGCAGCCAGCTATTTTAATTACAAGCATTGCATGTATGCAGCCTCTAAAAGAAGAGGGAATAGTTCCTGAAGTTGTTGCAGGATTAAGTCTTGGAGAATATTCTGCTCATGTAGAAGCAGGAACTATAGAGTTTAAAAACGCCGTCCCTTTAGTGAGAAAAAGGGGAAAATATATGCAAGAAGCTGTACCTTTAGGAAAAGGAACAATGGCAGCTATTTTAGGACTTGAGAGAGAAAAAGTTTTGAATGTTTGTGAAATAGCTTCTAAAGAGGGGATAGTTGAGCCCGCAAATTTTAATTGTCCAGGTCAGATTGTAATAGCAGGAGAAGTAAAAGCTGTAGATAAGGCGATAGAATTTGCAAAAGAACAAGGAGCAAGAAGGGCTATGGTTCTTCCTGTCAGTGCACCTTTTCACTGCAGCATGTTAAGACCTGCTGGAGATGAGTTAAAAAAAGAACTTGATAAAATCAACTTAAAAGATATGAAAATTCCTGTGGTAACCAATGTAACTGCAGAATATATTTTAGATAAATCCAAAGTAAAGGATTTATTGGTAAGGCAAGTAAGCAGTCCGGTTTTGTTTGAAGACTCTATTAAAAATATGTTGGCAAAAGGGATAGATACTTTTATTGAAATTGGCCCAGGTAAGGTGCTAAGTGGATTTGTTAAAAAGATAGACAATAGTGTTAAAATTTTAAATGTTGAAGATATTTCTTCCTTACATAAAACTTTAAATGAAATTATCTAAGTGAATTTTTAACAATAAATACGAAAGGAGAGTAACTAATGAATAATATCCAATTAAAGGGGAAAACTGCAGTTGTAACAGGTTCAGGCAGAGGTTTAGGGAAAGCTATTGCAAAAAAGCTTGGAGAAATGGGTGCTAATATTGTTTTAAATGATATTGCCACATCTGATAGTGTTGATGCTACTGCAGAAGAATTTAAAGCTTTAGGTATAAATGTAATTGTTACAAAAGGTGATGTAAGAAAGCTAGAAGACAATGAAGCTATGATAAATGCTTGTATTGATAAATTTGGAAGTGTAGATATATTAGTTAACAATGCAGGTATAACTAATGATATGCCTATAATTAAAATGAAAGAAAAAGATTGGGACGATGTTTTAGATATAAATTTAAAAGGTGCATTTTTGTGTACTAAAGCTGCGGTAAAGTTTATGATGAAACAAAGAAGTGGTAAAATTATTAACATTGCTTCTGTAGCAGGTGTTATGGGAAACCGTGGGCAGGCAAATTATTCTGCTTCAAAGGCAGGACTAATAGGTCTTACAAAATCAACTGCAAAAGAACTTGCATCAAGGAATATTAACTGTAATGCAGTTGCACCTGGGGTGATTGAAAGCAAAATGACAGAGGTCTTGCCTGACAATGTAAAAGAAAATTATTTAAATAACATTCCATTAAAGAGGTTTGGGACACCTGAAGATGTGGCAAATGTTGTTGCTTTTCTTGCATCTTCTGATTCGAATTATGTTACAGGTCAGGTAATACATATTGACGGAGGATTAGTAATGTAATAATATCATATTGTAATATACATTTTAAACAATATGATTATGAATTGTCTAACAAAACCCCCTGTGGAAGGAGGTGAACGATAATGCTAGATAAGATTAAAAAAATTGTTGTGGAACAGTTGGGTGTTGAAGAAGAAGAAATAACTTTAGAATCTTCCTTTATAGATGATTTAGGAGCAGACTCATTAGATATAGTTGAACTAATAATGGCTCTTGAAGAAGAATTTGACCTTGAAATTCCTGATAGTGAGGCTGAAAAAATTTCTACAGTGGGAGATGTTGTTGATTACATTAAGAGTAATTCATAAAAAAAGTCCCTTAGTGGAGGGACTTTTTTTAAAAAAAGATAACATGCTTAATCCATATATTTTTAAAAAAAGATATTTTATATAAAAATCCTATATATCAGAAAAAAAGTCAAAAGGAAGTTTTTAAAGTTTATACATTATATTATTCTAAATTATTTATGGTATGATTTTTTACAATTTGCACTGGAGGTTGAATTATGAAAAAGCGTGTAGTTATTACTGGTATGGGGGTTATTTCTGCATTAGGTAATGAACTGGATAAGTTTTGGAATTCTATAAAAAATGGTGAATCTGGTATATCAACAGTAACTTTATTTGATGTCTCAAATATGAGTACTAAAGTTGCAGCTGAAATAAAAGATTTTGATCCAACATTATATATTGATAAAAAAGAAGCAAGAAGAATGGACAGGTTTACTCAATTTGCTATGGCAGCTACTAAAATGGCAGTTGATATGTCTGGTTTAGATGTTGAAAAAGTGGATAAATTTAGATTTGGAGTTGTTGTAGGTTCTGGAATAGGAGGAATTCAAACTTTTGAAAACCAACACAATGTATTAAATGAAAAGGGACCTGGCAGAGTAAGTCCGTTTTTTATTCCTATGATGATATCAAACATGGCAACTGGACGTATAGCTATTCAATATGGTGCAAAGGGTTTTAATGAATGTGTGGTTACTGCGTGTGCAACGTCTACTAATGCTATTGGAGATGCATTTAAGGTTATTCAGCGGGGAGATGCTGATGTAATAATTACAGGTGGAACAGAGGCATCAATTACTCCAGTATCTTTTGCGGGTTTTTGTTCAATGAAGGCAATGTCTGTATGTGAAGATCCAAAAACTGCTTGCAGACCATTTGATGCAGACAGAGATGGTTTTGTAATGGGTGAAGGTGCAGGTATATTGGTTATAGAAGAGTTAGAACATGCATTAAAGAGGGGTGCTAATATAATAGCTGAAATAGTGGGGTATGCATCCACTAATGATGCCTATCATATTACAGCTCCAGACCCTGAAGGAAAAGGCAGTATGATGTGCATGAAAATGGCTATAAAAGATGCTAATTTAGAACCTGAAGATATTGACTATATAAATGCCCATGGTACATCCACAGAATTTAATGATAAATTTGAAACAAATGCAATAAAAGTAGTATTTGGAGAAAGAGCATATAAACTACCTGTTAGCTCTACAAAATCCATGACAGGTCATTTACTTGGGGCAGCAGGTGCAATAGAAGCTATTATTTCTGCACTTTCAATTAGGGATGGTTTTATACCTCCTACAATAAATTATAAAACGCCAGACCCGGAATGTGACTTAGATTATGTACCAAATAAAGGTAGAGAAGCAGAAGTTTCTTGTGTACTATCAAATTCATTGGGATTTGGTGGACACAATGCTTCAATTATAATAAAAAAATATCAACCTTAAAGCATTTTAATTGCATATAGCTTGCTTTAGGAGGAAATATGGAGAAGTTTGAAGAAATCACAAAAAAGATAGAAGAACTTGAAAAAATAATTCAGTATACATTTAAAAATAAAAAAAATATTATTTTGGCACTAACTCACAGTTCTTATGCCAATGAATATAAGAATAAAAAACTTACAAGCAACGAGAGGTTGGAGTTTTTAGGAGATACAGTTTTAAATATGATTATCAGTGAAGAAATTTATACCAGGTACAATGATTTGTCTGAAGGAGAAATGACAAAATTTCGTTCAAATGTAATATGCGAAACCTCCCTTGCCAAATGTGCCAAAAATCTAAATATTGGGAAATATCTTCTTTTAGGGAAGGGAGAAGAAAACACTGGTGGAAGGTACAGAGTATCTATTCTTTCAGATGCTGTTGAGGCTTTAATTGGAGCATTATATTTAGATGCAGGACTTGAAATGGCCAAAAATTTTGTTTTAGCTCAAATGGGTGAAATGATTGAAAAATCCATAAAGGGTATAATTTTTATGGATTACAAAACTCAATTACAGGAAATTTTACAAAAAGGTAATGAAAAAAGGGTTGTATATGAAATTATAGGTGAGAGGGGACCGGATCATGATAAGGTGTTTATTTCTCAAGTAAAAATAGATGGAAAACCAGCTGGAAAAGGAAAAGGAAAGACTAAAAAAGAAGCTGAACAAATGGCTGCTAAAGAAACTATAAAAACTTTAGAGAATAAATGAAAAAACACTACACATAAGTAAGGGATTAGAATGAGTAATAAAAATATAATTATACCAATTTTTATACCCCATAAAGGATGTCCTTTTGATTGTATTTTTTGCAATCAAAAAAATATAAGTGGACAGATAAAAGAGATGGATGAAAGCCAGATGCGAGACATCATAGAATCCTTTATACATTCAGTTCCTAAGAGAAATATAAATGAAATAGCATTTTATGGTGGAAGTTTTACAGGTATAGAAAAAGAGCATCAGCTTAAATTTCTTGGTATAGCAAATGAATATATAAAAAGTGGTTATGTAAAAGGAATACGTATATCTACACGCCCTGATTATATAAATCAAGATATTTTGGATTACCTAAAGGATTATAATGTTACCACAATAGAGCTGGGTGTTCAAAGTTTAGATGAGGAAGTACTAAAGGCTGCTTTTAGAGGACATGGAGTTAAAGATGTTTATTATTCTTCAGAGCTGATTAAAAAAAATGGATTTGTTTTAGGTATTCAAACTATGGTAGGACTTCCTAAGGACACCTATGACAAAGCTTTACGCACAGCTAAAAAAGTGGTTGGAATATCACCGGATTTAGTAAGAATATATCCGGTATTAGTGATAAAAGACACTTATCTTGAAAAGATGTATTATAATGGAGAGTATACTCCACTAAAATTAAATGAAACCGTTGATCTTTGTGCGCAATTAGTTGAAATTTATCGAGAAAACAACATAAATGTAATTAGAATTGGACTTCAGCCAACTGAAAACATACAGGAAAATGGTGATGTAATAGCAGGACCTTTTCATCCTGCTTTAAGGCAATTAGTTGAGTCAAAGATTGCCCTTACTGCAATAGAAGAAGAAATAATAAGAAAAAAACTTATGGAAAAAGAGGATATTATTATATCTACAAGTAAAGAAAGAATATCAGATGTAATTGGTCAAAAAAAGTCGAATATTATGTATTTAAAGGAAAAATATAAGTATAAAAGAATTTTGGTTAGAATATCAAAAGACAAACATGAACTTTATGATATAAAATATTAATTTTGTAATATTGTCTGTTTGCTAGTAATGTTATAGAATAGAAGTATAACAGATTGTAGTAATACCTCTGGTCCACTGATAAAAGAATATGTATATACATATAAGAGAGAGATAAATTTTATATAATTTTAAATTTATATAATTTATATTTAATTGAGGAGGATGAATGTATGGAAGTATTAAAGGTATCAGCACAATCTCAGCCGAAGATGGTCGCCGGAGCATTGGCAGCAATTCTAAGAGGTAAATCAACAGCAGAAATACAGGCAGTGGGAGCAGCAGCAGTGAACCAAGCAATTAAGGCTATTGCAATTACCAGAGGTTTTGTAGCACCAAATGGGATTGACATAATCACTGTGCCTGCATTTTCATCAATTAATATTGATGGAGAAGAGAGGACTGCAATCAAGTTTCTTGTTGAACCAAGATAAG
>JAAYTS010000096.1 GCA_012517995.1 Clostridium sp. | reverse complement strand
TCATCATATTTGCGGCCTTTACGGAATAATATATTGTTTATATTACTCCACTGACAACTAAATGTACCACCGTCTTTTAGAACCATAGTACCGTTTCCTGAGTCTTTCCAGTATTCGTAGTCATAACCCCCATGATTACCGGTTTCATTAGATGTCAAAGTACGTGCTTGTACATTTGGCGCAATTAAAACTGTAATGCACATTATTATTGCCAAAAGCACCGTCATTTTTCGTTTCATTTGACATTCCTCCCTCTTTTTTATAAAATTATTTATCTCTATACTGTATATACTGTATTTTTTATATGTAAAAAAATAAACACCCCTTTACATTAAAATCCTATGAAAAATTATTTTTGAGTACACTTTTTTAAAAAATAATAAGAAATTATATTTATATAATAAAAAAACAAAAATAATATAGGCGACAATTTTTTCTCGTCGCCTATAAGTTAAATGGGCACCCACTATCTATAAAAATAGGAGTACCCATGTATATCTAGTTTTTATATATTTTCAGTAAATTTAAAACTTTTTAAAATGTCAATCTATTACGCCATAAATGCTTCAATATCTTCATCAACTGAACCAATACCTGATATACCAAATTCCTTCACTAAAACTTTTGCTACATTAGGTGATAAAAAGCTTGGCAATGTAGGTCCAAGATGAATGTTTTTCACACCTAAATATAGGAGGGCTAAAAGTACAATTACAGCTTTTTGCTCATACCAGGCAATATTGTAAACAATAGGAAGTTCATTAATGTCATTTAACTCAAATACTTCTTTTAGCTTTAGTGCAATTACAGCTAAAGAATAAGAGTCATTACACTGACCCGCATCAAGCACTCTTGGAATACCGCCAATATCACCTAGTTTTAACTTGTTATAGCGGTATTTAGCACAACCTGCAGTAAGGATAACAGTATCATTTGGAAGTTTTTCGGCAAATTCAGTGTAGTATTCTCTAGATTTCATTCTGCCGTCACATCCTGCCATAACAAAGAATTTCTTTATAGCTCCGGATTTAACAGCATCCACTACCTTATCTGCCAGTGCTATTACCTGATTGTGAGCAAATCCGCCTACAATACTTCCATTTTCAATTTCATCAGGTGCTGGTAAAGTCTTAGCAAGCTGTATAATTTCTGAAAAATCCTTTTTGCCGTTTTCATCAGCTTCTATGTGCTTGCATCCAGGATAACCAGAAGACCCTGTAGTAAATATTCTCTTTCTCACTTCTTCATTTCTTGGTGGAACAATACAGTTTGTTGTAAACAAAATAGGACCATTAAAGGATTCAAATTCACTAATCTGTTTCCACCATGCATTTCCATAATTTCCTACAAAATTATCATATTTTTTAAAATAAGGATAATAGTGAGCCGGCAGCATTTCACTATGAGTATATACATCTACTCCAGTACCCTTTGTCTGTTCTAATAACTGTTCTAAGTCAGTCAAGTCGTGTCCGGAAATTAAAATTGCCGGATTGTTTCTTACCCCAATGTTTACTTCAGTAATTTCTGGATTACCATACTTAGAAGTATTAGCTTCGTCTAAAAGAGCCATAACTTTAACACCATATTCCCCTGTCTTTAACGTAAGTGAAACAAGCTGGTCAACTGTTAGGGAATCATCAAGTGTAGCTGCCAGTGCTTCATAGATAAAATTATTTATTTCAAGGTTTTCTTTTCCAATGTTTTTAGCATGTTCCGCATAAGCTGCCATACCTTTAATTCCATATACAATCATTTCCCTTAAAGAACGAATATCTTCATTTTCTGTAGCAAGTACACCTACAGCACTTGCTTTTTCTAGCATATCTTCTTTAGAACTTACCTGAAAAGTTGCTGCATCATGAAGATCAACTACTGCGGCTTTTTCTCTTAACTCATCTCTTATAGAAATCATTTTTTTTATCTGTTTTTCAATAGCACCATCATCAAAATTTGCATTGGTAATAGTCATAAAAAGACTGTTAAGCATTTCATAATTTACACTATCTAGTTCGTCACTGTTAATTTTTCCTTTAACAACAACATCTGATATTCCCTTTAATGTGTAAATCAAAAGATCTTGAAGTTTTGCAACTTGTTCATTTTTTCCACATACCCCGCGTATTGTACAACCTCTTCCACCTGCTGCTTCTTGACATTGGAAACAAAACATAGTCATAATATTTTCCTCCTTATACAGTAAATTATAGTTATTATTTCAGTGACATAAATCACTGAATGTGCACTTATGTCAAGCTTTTGTTACCTCATTTCATAACATAATTTTACCCTAATATTATCTTTGTAGTCTATTGCAATTGCAACAAATCCTAAAAATTTATAATGTATTTTTAGAAAATAGTGGATTCCCATTTTTTATAGTAAATAGATTTTTGTGTAATACATAGAAATATTAGAATTTTTAAAAATATTGGTATGTTCTTTTTTCCTTTATCGTCATATTACCAATATTAATTAATATCAAAAGCCTTCAAAATCAAACGCTATATTAATTTTAGACTTTGGATAAATGGCTGGAATACTTTATAATAAGGGATGCTGTTTTAAAGCATCTGGTTTTCAGGCAATAGAAGTGTTATAACCTTTTTAAACCCAAATTCATATAATACCAAAGGATATTAAATGCTTTATTTGGGCTGATGAGGTGGTTATATGGTCTTTTCTATTGTTCTTCTGGCAATTTCACTGAGCTTAGATGCCTTTGGTGTAGGACTTTCTTACGGTGTTAGAAAAATTAAAATTCCCATGTTTTCTAAAATAATTATATGTTTTTTTTCTATATTTTATGCTGGTATAGCATTAATAGGAGGTAAATATTTATCATCATTTTTACCACAAAATATATCAAAAATTATTGGAATATTAATTTTATTTGGAATGGGTACTTTAATTGTTATACAGGCATTAATAAAAAAAGATAATCAGCAATATTCATTATGCAGTTATATAAATGAAGAAAAAACCCTTGTTAAAATAGCAATTAAATCCCTTGGGATAACCGTTAAAATAATTAAAAATCCCATAGAAGGTGATATTGATAAATCGGGAAAAATAGAATTTGTAGAATCAATACTTTTAGGTCTTGCTTTATCAGTTGATGCTATAGGAGTGACGCTGGGAGTTTCTTTGACTGGATTTTATTCTATCTTTATACCTTTTGCCGCAGGAATTTTCCAATTTGCATTTTTATTTGCAGGAACTTATTTAGGTAAAAAATTTGCTTTAATTGAAAAAGTAAATAAAAAAGCAATGGCTATTCTTCCTGGATTGCTGCTATTAGCCCTTGCTCTTATAAATTGCTTTAAATAATTTATATATTAATCATTAATCAGAACCCAAAACCATTATATGGTTTATAAAGGGGTCTGCCGTTCCCTGCATCTGGCATTTTTGCTCTTTTAATAACTTTATATAATCTATAATATCCTGTGTAATCCTCTCACCCATACATATAACAGGTATGCCCGGAGGATATGCCATAACCATTTCTCCTGCTATCTCTCCTACAGAATTTTCTAAAGGCATCTTTTTTTTAGGGCTGTAAAATGCATCCCTGGGGGATACTATCATTTTAGGGTTTTGTAAAATAATTGCAGGACTTTCATATTCCCTTACCTCAGATTTAGAGGCTATATCTTTTAAAGCATTAATTAATGCAGTAACACTTTCCTCAGTGTCTCCAATACTTATAATAGCTAAAATATTGCACATATCTGAAAGTTCTATTTGTATATTGTACTCTTTTCTAAGTTTGGCTTCCATTTCATAGCCTGTATAACCCAGCCTTGAAACGTTTATTCCAAGCTTTGTCTCGTCAAAATCGTAAACACCCGGAGTACCAATTAGTTCTTTTCCAAATGCATAAAGACCATCAATTTTATTTATTTCTTCCCTTGCCATTCTTGCAAGGTTTAATGCATTTTCTAAAAGTTCACTTCCTTCTAGTGCCAATTGTTTTCTTGCCACATCTAAAGAACTCATCAAAAGATACGATGCACTTGTGGTATATGTTAAGTTTAGCACTTCTTTTGTCTTTTCAGGTGAAATCATGCTTCCCCTTAAAAACAGTGCAGAACTCTGGGTCATTGAACCTGCGGTTTTATGAAGACTGGCAGCACTCATATCTGCCCCCACTTCCATAGCCGTGAGAGGAAAATCATCATGAAAACACATATGTGCACCGTGAGCTTCATCTATTAAAACTGCCATTTCATGCCTGTGAGCTATTCTTACTAAAGATTTTAAATCTGAAACCACTCCATAATATGTAGGATTAATTATAAATACCGCTTTAGCATGAGGATTTTCTTTTATTGCATTTTTAAGACTCTTTTCGTCTATTCCCATGGCAATTCCTAAATCTTCATTTATCTCAGGCTGCAAATAAACTGGAACTACCCCACTTAATATTATTCCGCCTATGGTGGACCTATGAGCATTTCTTGGAATTATGATTTTATCCCCCGGCTCACATGCGCTCATAATCATAGCCTGAACCCCGGCAGTTGTCCCATTAACCAAAAAAAATGCATGCTGAGCCCCAAATGCCTGTGCTAAAAGCTTTTCCGCTTCATATATAGCACCGGTGGGGTTATTTGCAAAGTCAAGATCCTCCATACCATTTAAATCCATTTTAAGGGCGCATTCCCCTATATATTCTCTAAATTCCTTAAGCCCTGCCCCTTTTTTATGAGCTGGAACATGAAAGGGAATTACATCTTTTTCAACATGTTTTTTAACCGCATCAAAAAGCGGGGTTTTAGATTGAGTCAACCTTTTCACTTTTTTTCCTCTCTTTTATAAATATATTTGTAGCTAAAATTCATAAATCTCCCCAAAACAATATAAGAATTATAGATTATTAAAAATTAAAAGTCAACTAAAATTTTATTAAAACTCAATTCTATTCCTCATGCACTTCTTTAACACCTTTTATCCCTTGAAGATCACCTACTATATCTTCTCTTTTCACATCATTGGGTATTTTAATTAAAAACTTAACTACCACCTGCTCATCATGGTCACTGTTTATAAATTCAATATTTTTTATTGATATATTATACTTGCCCAAAATAGAGCCTATAGTTCCAATTTGTCCTGGCGTGTTTTTAGTTGTTATATGTAGAATGCTTAAGCGTTTTTTCTTTGTAAACCAGGATTCCATCCTTTTTAATACAATTAATGTTATATAAATAATCGCTGTGGCAATTACTGCTCCCTGATAAAAACCAATTCCTGCAGCAATTCCAACACAGGAAACTGCCCACAAACTTGCTGCTGTGGTAAGCCCTCTTACACTTATACCATCGCGAATTATTGTTCCCGCACCTAAAAAACCTATCCCACTTATAACTTGGGCACCTAAACGTGCTGGATCAACATTTACAAAGGCATTGTACTTTTCAAATATAAATTGGGATGTACACATTACAAGAGCAGATCCTACACACACTAATATATGTGTTCTAAATCCTGCTGGACGGTTCATGCTTTCTCTCTCGTAGCCTATAATTCCTCCTAAAAATCCTGCTAAAAATACTCTTATTAACACAGTAAGGGAAAAGCTATTGAATACTGTAAATATTATTTCTTTCGTCATAAACTCGCCTCCTCGCTATAATATTATAGCACATACTTTAAAAAATCATATATAAAAGGACGGATTCTTTTTGCAAAGATATCCGCCCTAATAAATAATGTCCAGGAGGAAGATGTATTTAATTTTTTAATTACTCATTACTCGCCTTAAAAATCCTATTAACCATGCCGCCAACTTTTTCTTTTGAATCCTTGAATACTTCCACCAATTTAAATTTAAATTTAATAGATACTTCTTTTGCATCTGATTTTTCCGAAGCAAAAATATAATATCTATCTGTATCACTTTCTATAATCTCTTCTAAATCTTCCTTAAAACTCTCTGATACAGCACCACGAGTTGCATCTACAAAGCACAATGGTGGAAATAAAACACACCACCAATTTTGTCCAACACCCTCTCCAATAGAAACTCTCAGTGCTTGATAAACTCCAGCTGGAAGACTAATATCGCTATATACTTTAGTTGGAAATGGATAATCTCCTAGCGATACATTTACAGCATAATTTTTTCCTTGTCTTTTAATTTCATCTTCTGCAATGTTTTTTATATATTTTAAATTGTCATTAATTATTTCTCTTGATTTATCTATATCCCTAACACCTTTTAATTCATCCTTCATGTATTTTATTATTTCATCTTTTACACTGTTTTTTAGTTCTTGATCTTCTGGTGAATCACTATTTGCAACAACATGAAGCCTAATTAAATTGTCTGCTAATTCACTTTTTGCATTTTCAGAATCAGATGCCAAAACTATCCCAGCTGTTACAAATCCTAATAATAAAATTATAGATAGTGTTTTAAATTTTTTAATCATAATAATTCCCCCTTATTTTTTTGTAATTTCCCCTTAAAATTTGTTTTTTTATCATTCCATGCACTTAATTTATTTACAGTACAAACTTTAATTACTTAGTATAATTGTTTACAATTTTAAAAGAATTTATACTATACATAAGATTTTTTTCATAAGAATCTATATTTAGGGCTTTTATCAATTTTTTTTGACATAAAAAAAATAGCCTAAGGTACTAATGACCAGACTATTAATTTTCTATTGCTATATTAAAATTTAAAAAAGCTTTGTTTTTTTTATCATCCTAGTGCTGCTCTAATAAAGTCTTTAAAAAGAGGATGTGGTCTGTTAGGTCTTGACTTAAACTCTGGATGAAACTGAACTCCTATAAACCAAGGATGATCTTTTATTTCAATAATTTCAACTAACTTTTCACTTGGAGACAATCCAGCCAGCATCATTCCATTAGATACCAATATCTCTCTATACTCATTGTTAAATTCATATCTATGCCTGTGTCTTTCATAAATAAGTTCTTCTTTATATATATCATAAACTTTTGAATCTTTTGCCAGTTTACAAGGATATAAACCTAGCCGCATTGTCCCACCTTTTTCATCTATGTCCTTTTGCTCTGGCATAAGGTCAACAATTGGATAAGGAGTCTTAGGATCAAACTCAAAACTATTTGCTTCTTTTAGACCTACTACATTTCTAGCAAATTCAATGACAGCCATTTGTGCCCCAAGACATATTCCTAAAAATGGCTTGTGATTTTCCCTGGCATATTTTGCAGCAAATATTTTTCCCTCTATACCCCTGTCACCAAATCCTCCAGGTACCAGTATTGCATCTGCTTCTTTTAAAAATTCTTCCACATTACTCTCTTCAACCTGTTCAGAGTCAACCCATTTTACATTAACCTCTGCATCATTTGCAATACCTCCATGTTTCAATGCTTCAACAACACTAAGGTATGCATCAGACAGTTCTACATATTTTCCTACCAGTGCAACAGTTACATTCTTACTTAAATTCTTTTGTTTAAATACCATTTGACGCCATTCATCTAAATCAGGCTCTGAACATGTTAAATTCAGCCGCTTACAGACAATTGATGCCAACCCTTCTTCCTCAAGCATTAGGGGAACTTCATAAAGGGTTTCTGAATCTAAATTTTGTATTACTCCCTCACTTGGTATATTACAGAAAAGGCTAATCTTGTCTTTCATATCTTGAGTTAACTCTTTTTCTGTCCTGCAAACAATTACATCAGGCTGAATACCTATACTTCGAAGCTCTTTAACACTATGCTGTGTGGGCTTTGTTTTTAATTCTCCTGGCTTTCTTAGGTATGGTACAAGGGTAACATGTATGTACATAGCATTTTCTCTTCCAACTTCTGTTGCCACTTGTCTTATAGCTTCAAGAAAAGGCAGGCTTTCAATATCTCCCACTGTACCGCCTATTTCAGTTATAACTACATCTGTCTTATTAGTTTTCCCCACACGATACATTCTATCTTTTATCTCATTTGTTATATGGGGAATTACCTGTACAGTTCCTCCTAAGTAATCACCTTTTCTTTCTTTGCGTATAACAGACCAATATATTTTCCCAGTAGCAATATTACTATTTTTACTGAGATTTTCATCAATAAATCTCTCATAATGCCCTACATCTAAATCAGTTTCTGCACCATCATCTGTTACAAAAACCTCTCCATGCTGATAAGGACTCATAGTTCCAGGATCAACATTAATATATGGGTCAAATTTTTGAATAGTAACTTTAAGACCTCTGGCTTTTAAAAGCCTTCCTAATGATGCAGCAGTTATGCCTTTGCCAAGACCTGACACCACTCCACCAGTTACAAAAATATACTTAACTGACATTATTTTATCCTCCAATAAAAACAAAACTTCAGCCGACAAACTATCGGCTGATATACTTAAAGCTATTTATTATTAACTATTAATTTAAATGGCATGTCTATATTTTATATTTGACAGCATTATGTGTCAATACCAAAAACCATGTGAATATATTAAATTACTTTCACTTTAATAAATATTTTCAGAAAAATACCTCATAGAAAAAGCTGCTAATTTAGCAGCCCAAAGTCCATTTTTTAGTTTTAAAAATTTTTTCTCCACAAATTTAAAATAAAAGATTCCCGTTCGATAAAATACATATTTTTAAAATATATATTTCTCCCCTAAACCTTCGTATACCTTTCTTACCTTTCTGATCCTTCTCAATCCTAATCCTAGCCTTGCCAAGTTAAAGTATTTCTTGCTTATAAAACCTTTCTCCCACTAACTTTCATTAGTAACTCAAATAAATGAGCAACCTAAAATCAAAATATTTAGAACTTTGGACTGCTAATTTAACAGCTTCTCCTTTCTATATTTATTAAATTAATTACATCAAATGAATAAACAACAATTACTGAAATTATAAAACCCAGGTCATTTCTAACAAACTTTTAAAGCAAAAGATGCTAACAAGCTTACTTTAAAAAACTTAAGACACAAAAATAATGTTAAATTGAAAAGCATAAAATATTTTTTATTTAAGTTACATAAATTGCAGTAATTCCTTTGCTGTATTTACTGCAATTCATACAGTCATACAATTACAACTTCTTGTCTATAATTATACATTTAATGAAAAACGCTGTCAATACAATATGAAAATATTCTATAGTTAATTTATAAAGGCTTATATGGAATTAATTCTAACTCCATATAAGCCTCTTAAACTAATTTTTGCATATTATTTTCCTACAAAGTGCTGAACAATTATCTTGCCATATGCGGGGCTGTCAACTATCCCTATTCCTGTATATCCAAATTTTTCATTTAATATGTTCTTTTTATGTCCCTCAGATTTCATCCATGCTTTAACTGCTCCTTCTATTGTACGGTTACCAGCTATATTTTCACCTGCTGAACTAAAATCTATATGGTGTTTTCTCATCATATCAAATGGAGAACCATATGTTGGAGACTGATGAGAAAAATAATTTTTTTCAACCATTTCCTTAGCTTTTAGCCGTGTCACTTCCATTAATTTCATATCAATTTTTAACGGTTCAACTCCTGCCTCCTCTCTCTCATTATTAATTAAGTTTAGTAATAATTGTTCTTCTTCACTTATTCCTTTAAGTTCAGAAGTTTCTTCCGCTTCTTGTGACTCAGGCGTTAATACTTCAATTTCATCATTATCTGACACAGTCTCTTTCTCTTGTGGAGATTTTGTCTCTTCTGGTGTTGAATCTTTAGGTGTTTCAGAACGTTGTACATAGTTTGCTGACACCGCTCCCACATATCCAGTTTCAGGGTCGTACACGGTAAACCAGTCAGAAAGTCTTCCAAAAATCTGCACTTTCCTTCCATTTTCCAGTACCGTTATAACTGGATATTCCGTAGACGCCCCCTGCCGCAAATTCAAATTTGATGCTGTTACAATTCCTTCTTCAAAATCAATTTTTTCAAATTGCGATATGGCAGTGGCTTCTTGAACATTATTTTTCATAAAACCTAATATCCCCGTCAATACTACCATCACCGCAACTAATAAGACAACTTTCCTGCTCATAACAATCCCTCCAACTTTTAAAATTAAGTTTACAAATTAAATTATTTTATAATAATTACAGTTGATAATAGTATTGACAAAATTACATGAATTATTTACATTTCCAATGTATAAAAAAATAATTTTATTATAAGATTTTTTTCTTACAATAAAATTATTTATAGAAAATTCTAAATTATATATAGGTAAAATTTAGATAATCTCGGACTTAACTTTTTTTATAGCTTCCTCCACTGACAATTCTAAAACTTGGGAATCTTTTCTCAGTTTATACTCAACAATTCCCTCACTTGCTTTTTTGCCCACTGTAATTCTTATTGGTATACCAATAAGGTCTGTATCTTTAAATTTTACTCCTGGTCTTTCATTTCTGTCATCAATTATTACCTCAACACCTGA
>JAAYTS010000270.1 GCA_012517995.1 Clostridium sp. | reverse complement strand
GTTTCCCACATTCCAACAGGACAACAACAACAATTCTGATTGGAATTCTTTAGTTTTGGGTGTAGCTAGCTAAGGGAAGATTACAATGATACCATCCACTCCAAAAACCCCTACTCCATTTAAATATTTTTATCCGACCCATTTTCAGGGAAGCTGACAAGGTTATCATGCTAGTTGGATATACTTTGCTAATTCCAGTCAAACAAAATGCGGTTTGAGAAAAACCTCAAACCGCATTTAAGTAGCTTTCTATAAGCAATTTGGTCTCTTCAATATGGCTTCTTGAGGAAGCACCAAAAAGGACTGATTCTATTTGGGGAAAATTTGCCAGATACTCTATTGCTTCTTTAGGACTTAAAGCTCCTGCTGCCAGAACCTGCATAGCTATTGGTCGAAAAGTTTTCTCGTTAAGATACTTTTCATATAGTTCTATACCCCCAGACATTCTAAAGCCTATCTTATTAATTGAACTACAAATTATTGGATTTGAAATTCCTACAGATTCAAGAGCATCCAATAATCTAGGCATGTTCATAGTTATATAACCGGGTTCTGCATCAAACTTCTTCTTGATATAATCATGATACTGAGCAAAGACTTCATACATACCCAATCCTAAAATCAGATCAACCAAAACATTCTGCAGAAAAATAACAGGGGTCTTAACTCCCCTAAACATTTTCATCTCTGCATCAATAAGCAATTCCATTAGTTTACTGAAGTCCTTATTCAGAATACCCATTCCGCCTTTGATCGCAAAACTGAAAATATTGCCTGGTACATACTCTTTAATTGATCCTACTATTCCTAGTTCCGTTACAGCATTTGCATATTTATGAGCATAAGGCATGCATGGAAAAAAATTAAAATCCTGATATTTAGATTTATTGTTGCGCATGATCTCAGTAATTTCACCTATTCGATCATGTGTAGTACACATAAAAGTATTAATGCCTAGATCAATAGCCTGATCTAGAACATTCATAATAGACTTAGTATCCCGAAAACGCATCGATTGCTGACGTGATTTCTCATCAGACAAATGGTTTACTGCAAAAAACTGGTTGTCACCAAACAAGACCCTATCCATAGTTTCTAAATTGAATCGTTAATAAGCATTTGACTTACTTTATCAGTATAAAGTCCTTCCTCAAATGTATTTATGTCACCCACCTTTCCCATCTTCACGTTCTCTATAAAGTAGTCTATCTGGGCTGAGTACTCCTCGCCCCTTAAATAAAAGTTTACAGGCAATGCTAAATCAGTTATATACTTTACATTCCAACCTTTAGCTAAACCTTCTTTCTTGTTTTCTTCTTTTAAGTATATCTTAATTTCAGTTGCATCGCAAATAATCTTCCCTCTTTCACCAAAAACCATCAAGCTTGTAGACATTTTGCGATAAGTTTCATCACTCCAATTCACCAAAAGGGTTCCTGACAACCCATTTGATAGTATCAATGAGGAAAAAACTCCATCCTCTACTTCTTTGCTATAAAACTTTTTCAATAGTGTACCTTTAACCTGAACAGGCCTCCCAATACATCCCTGAATCAGATTAACGACATGTGAAGAATAATCATTTAAGCATCCTCCGCCTTCCGACTTTTTAGACCTCCATGTACCCCCTTTTGATTTAGTCACAACAGGCCCATATGCCTCTCCCGAAAAATGAAGCAGCTCTCCTAGCACACCAGCTGATAACAAACGCTTTAGCTCTCTAAAAGTCCCAATAAAATGATTATGAAAACCAACCTGATTGTTTACTTTGTGTTTCTCTGCAAGTGCAACCAGCTCTTCTCCTTCATCTATTGAAAAGCATAAAGGTTTTTCACAAAACACATGCAACCCTTTCTCAATGGCTGGTTTAGCCATTAGATAATGCAATTTTGTAGGAGTGACCAAAAATACAGCATCAAGTCTCTCATTCGCGTACATTTCCCTAAAATCATCATATACCTTTATTTTGGAATTGTATTGCTTAAATGCACTCAATACTATCTGGGAAGTATCGCATACAGCAACCAGGTCAACATCTGGATGCGCTCCCAATATAGCGGCATGGGATAACCCCATTTTTCCTAAACCAACAACAGCTGTCTTAATCATTTTACATAATATTAATTTCAAATACACTACTATACAATAGCTTATTAGCTAAGATACCTTTATCAAGGAGCATTTTCGAGGCTTTCATGATAGAATCATCATATGATTTATCAACTATTCTAAGAATAGATTGAACATCAGGTTGTAAAATATGCTGCATCAATCCAAGTTCAATTAAATACCTATCCACGGCCAATAGCTCTCCGGCATAAGTACTAATTACTTTCTTACCTAATACCGCAAGTTCTCGTGTCATCGAACCCCCTCCACCTATAAAAACATCACATTCTCTTACAATAGTCTTAAAATCAATTGCTTTTTCCAATACTGTGCATTGCCTAAACTTTATATCCTTGTAATGCTCAAGTTGCTCCACCCCTCTAGGAATTATTGTAACCCTAACCTGCTGAGCTAATGATACTAACAACTCATCATGCTGAAATAATGGACCATTATAATATTGAGCAGTCATTGGTTCTGGTCTGAAAAACACACTAGTTCCTGAACTCTTGGCTGCTGGCAGGTTTTCTTCTTTCCCTGACAGATAAATACCTTCTTTTACTCCAGGGTAAAACTGGAATTTTCTTTTCACAGGCAATCTTTTTCTTGAAAGGAAAGGTCTTAATGGTTCCGGCAAGAAAACTCTTTTGGCAAACAAAAAGCCAATAAGATTCCCCCTTGCATGCTCATTATCGTTAGTATAAATGCTTGGAATGCCCAACAACCAGGAGACTAAAGGCAAATAGAAGCTACTTTGGCAAATAGAAACATCAACATGCTTTCGTTTTATAAACAAGAACAACCTTGCTAGCCTCAAAGGGAACATAAGGTATTTAAGGAAAGTACTCTTTCCAGAATACCCATTTATTATATTATAGTTCCACCCGGTTAGTTCAAGCAAGTCAACTGTGTTCGATGAATCGCGACAAGTTAGAATGACATCATGACCTTCTCTAATAAGTCGATTAACAATCCCTTCAAAAAAGCTAACCTGAGGTGTATTTATAAAGTCAATCCATATTTTCATGATGCAACTAATATAAAATTATCTGTCTCCTATAGCCATTAAATTGTCCGATTAACCCAACTGGACAAAATCCTTTCCAATAATCATTCCCTAAAGCTGGGCAGTTCAAATAGTTTATCAAACGACGATGCCACAAAAATCCAATATAACCTTTGTAGCACTTTTTATGCGTAGCTCTTTAAACTCATTATGAGCAACTAAAAAAGCTACAATATCAGCCCTTTCAAATGCCTCTCGATAATTTGTTAGCTTGAAAACCTTATGCTCTTTAATATTAGGTTCAACAAGGTAAATATCTTCATCACTACAACTTTGTAGAACTCTTTGTGCAATGTACTTTGCAGGAGACTCCCTTAAGTCATCAATATTAGGTTTAAATGCAAGTCCCATAATTGCAATTGAAGGTCGACGACCATGCCTCAACTCAAACTCAAATCTTGCGCTTTCAATTTTCTCTGCAACCCAAAAAGACTTATAGTTATTAATTTCTCGTGCCTTTGCTATTATCTGAGATTCTCTAGGGTAATCTGCTGTTATGAAATAAGGATCAACCGCGATACAATGCCCCCCAACTCCACAACCTGGTTGAAGAATATTGACTCTAGGATGTTTATTTGCTAACCTTATCAAATCCCACACATCAATACCCGCTTTATCACAAATCAGTGACAGCTCATTTGCAAAAGCTATTTGAACATCTCTACTAGCATTCTCTGTAAGTTTACAAAGCTCGGCAGTTCTAGCATTTGTTTTATGCAGTTCACCTCTTACAAACAATTTATAGAAATCAACAGCTTTCTCTGTTGATACTTCATTTATGCCGCCAATAACCCTGTCATTATGAACCAGTTCATACATAACATTTCCAGGAAGGACTCTCTCAGGACAATAAGCAATAAACAATTTGCCATTCAACTCCGGGCGCTCCTTAAAAATTATACCTGTCATCCTTTCAGTTGTACCCACCGGAGAGGTAGATTCAATAATAACTAGATCTTGTTCTTTTAGCAGAGGGAGTATGCTTCTTATAGCTGTTTCGACAAAAGAGATATCTGGTTCATGATTACCCCCTTTAAATGGAGTTGGAACCACTATCAAGTAAACATCTGCTGCTTTAGCACATGTAGAAGCACTAAGTGTTCCGATATTTATGGCTTCACTAACATATTTTTTCAATTCAGGTTCTACTATATGAATCTCACCTCTATTAATAGTTGCAACAACATCCTCATTTACATCAACACCCTGAACCTTTATTCCATTATATGCAATCAATGCAGATGTAGGTAACCCTATGTACCCCAATCCCAGGGTGGTCACCGAAAAACTCTTTTTGTCCATGCGTTTATTTTATAAGGGTTAGATATCAGTTTTTCTCAGATATTCAACAATCCTGTCAGAGGCTTTACCGTCACCATATGGATTATGTAGGGCGCTCATTCTTGCATATCTATTCTCATTAATTATCAAATCTAATGCCTCGTTGACAATTCTTGTCTTATCTGTTCCAACTAAAATCACAGTGCCAGCTTCGACAGCTTCAGGCCTTTCGGTTGTACTTCGCATTACTAAAACCGGCTTTCCAAGACTTGGGGCCTCCTCCTGAACTCCTCCACTATCTGTAATGATTAGTTTTGATCTGTTCATCAACCAAACAAATACCTCATAGGGCTGCGGGTCTATCAGCAAAACATTATTAATACCTGTCAGTACTTCTTTTACAGGCTTTTGAACGTTTGGGTTTAAGTGAACTGGATAAACTATTTTTCCATTAAAGCTCGCAGCTATCTCTTTCAGAGCACTACAAATGTTTAAAAAACCCTCTCCAAAATTCTCCCTTCTGTGACCAGTTACCAAAATAACCTCCTCATCCCCAATTAACTTTTTCAAGCCTTCAATTCTAGGGTTGTCCTTGATTAGTTTCACCCGTTCTACACTATCCAGCAAGGCATCAATTACAGTATTCCCTGTAACTACAACCCCCAATGACCCTATCTTTTCGTCAAGTAAATTCTGTTTTGCCCTTTCTGTTGGAGCAAAGTGATAATCAGCTATGCGTCCAGTTAATTGCCTGTTTACTTCTTCAGGAAAAGGAGCTAATTTATTATAGGTGCGTAGCCCTGCCTCTACGTGTCCCACCTTGCATCCAGCATAAAATGCTGCCAAACCTGAAATAACAGAAGTAGTGGTATCCCCGTGCACTAATACAACATCAGGCCTAAAGTCTTCCAATACTGTTTTCATTCCTAACAGGATATCGCTAGTGAGTGAAAACAAGTTCTGGCCAGGTTTCATTAGATTTAAATCATAATCTGGCTTTATATCAAAAAAATTTAAAACCTGATCTAGCATCTCTCTATGCTGAGCAGTCACACATACCTTTGTTGCAAATAATGAATCCGATTTGAAAGCCCTCACCACAGGAGCCATCTTAATGGCCTCGGGTCGGGTTCCAAAAACAATCAAAACTCTCTTCATTTTAAAACACATTTTTATAGGCTTATCACAGTTAGAAATAATCTTGTGTTCAATCAATAACTATAAAAAGCCAGCGACACTATTAAGTAAACAAGGATATCAGACGAATAGAGACTTAAAGAAGAACCTTATCTGCATCTGAGCCTTCTTCAAGATACCGGGCCTAATATTATTAACATCAAGAAAGGTCCTGGAAAGCCCAAGAATTCTCTTCTTTCCCAAGTAATATGAGTATAAAGAACTTGAATATGCTGAGAAGTACTTTTTATTCCATTCATCACTATTTTCAAGAAACTTCCGAATTTGCAACCTCAACTCAACAAAGTTATTAAAAACAGACTGAACCTTATTAGTATCATCTGTTCTTGTTATAGAGTTCTTGGAGTAGTATACATTTACTGTTGGTATAGATCTTGCTGACCTGACTTTGAATCCTGCTTTTAATATCCTAAACATTAACTCATACTCTTGCGAGGATGTCCAGTTTGCATTCCATCCACCTACATTATCAAGGCATCTTTTTCTAAACACATTTGATGAAGTAATGCCTAAATGTCCAGTTATCAATCCAGTCCAAACATCTCTGTGCGGAAATTTTGGAAAAGGGAATTCAAACCCACCTTTTCTTATTACTCTACATAGACTGCCCACTAAAACATCAAATTGATATTTGCTTATGTACAACTCAATTCTACTTAAATGAGAAGGGAGCAACTCATCATCGGAATCTAAAAATACAATCCACTCTCCTCTGGCATGACTTAGTCCCAGGTTTCTTGCAGGCGCAGCTCCAGGGGTTAGTTCACTAAAGACACTTACTTTTTCCGGATGTAATTCCCTATATTTATTGAGGATGCCCAACGTAGCATCTTTTGAATTATTATCCACCAAAATCAATTCCCAATCATTGCATTCTTGATTTATGACACTATCAATTGCTCTATTTACATATTGACTGCAATTATAACATGGAATTATTACTGAAAACATACTCATAGTATGGGTTTATAAGTATTTAAAAAGGCCTCAACGACAATATCTTTATTATTAACCTTACTGACAATATGAAACATTTCCTCTCCCATATTCAGTAAGGCTTCCTTATCAGAAAACCAAATGTTACTTACCTTTTCTATCACTTTGGCCAGGTTTATTACATGTTCTTGCTCATCTCTATATAAGTATGAAAAAACAAGATCTTCCGGATACTCCAGAATTGTTCCGACTTTAGGAGAAATTACTGTTCTACCGTATGAGAAGCTTAATATTACAGAACCTGAGTTGAGACTACTTTTCAAACTCAAAGGTATGACAACTACATCGCAATTGTGAATCAACAAAGGTAGTTCTTCGTCGGGAATAAATCTTGCATCAAGCTTGATATTTGGGATAGAATCTGCCTCTTTAAAGAGTTTCTCAGTGAACGTCTCGTCAGAAGGGTTTCCAGCAATCATTAACTCTACAGGTGAGTTAACTCTTTTTATTGCATTTATGAGTATATCAATGTTCTTATACGGTTTTATCGCACCTATAAATAAAAGCCTTACTGCTGGCCTACTACTCGAATTATTATCATCCAACTTGGGTCCATAAACATCGATATAGTTTGGATGAGGAATTAACACAACCTTTGAAGAATTCCTATATCTTGGAGGCAGGAACATTCTAGATTCTTCACAATGTATGATAATCCTTTTTGAGAAGAAAACAATAAGCAATCTTAACACCCTTGACATCCAGAAGTCACGATGAGATTCTTTGTTATGCATGGTCCAAACAATCCTTTTCCCAAGCATAATAAGCAGCAGTAGGATAATTAACTTGCTTTGTATATTTAAAATTCTTTTCAATAATGTCTTTCCAATGGCATCCTCGAACCAGTTTAGGTGAACAATCTTGGTTGCAAACAGATTTCTTATATCGAACAATAGTTCCTTAATTGAAATAACTTCACAACCCCGATTATTCAGACCTCCAATTATTATTTCCAAATACTTGTTTGCAATACTACCAGTAGGCGAGAATGCAACCTTGAGTCTTTTCATCTTTAAATAAATTGGAATGTAAAAATATACAAATGATTATTACCCGAAAACACTTTCCAAACTCCTAAATCATTTTGTAGTTTGGTTACAATCATCATATTTGATCTCATTTTGGTCACCTAGCTTCGCTCTGATCCTTCTCTGTTCCCCAAAAAGAGATATTGGTTCTGAAAGCTGATGACCACTAAAATTCTCTACATATACATAGTTATCTCCAGAATCGTAAATCCTCATAGGATATTTTGTACAATAACCCGAAATAATTGAAGATCTAAATAACTTGAAATGCTCCCTCCGCAAAACAGAAGTATCATTATTAAGCTTACTAAGATTCTCCTTTAAGGTATTTGCAACAAACGATAGTCCTATTGATTTTTTATGCACAAGGGTAACAATAGTCCTCACTATTACACCAAGTATCTGTTTGATTTTATTACTTTTATGGTAACATGTATTTACAAATACATCAGGTGTTCTGTCATAACCTTCACTGAAGATATTCCACCATACATTATATCCAGCGCACGCTGGTTGATTAAACAATGCTCCTCCACCCTTAATTCCTCTAAATCCCCAAACTAACTCAAATAGATTAAACGCTGGTGGAGAAAACGGACCCTCAGAGAACCCATGTAAATCAAAGTCAACATAAATATTCTCTGTATTGTTATACTCAATACATGTAAAAACATTACCATAACAATTTCCTTCCCCTCCCATCATATCAGCAAAACAGGTCTCGAAAAATATATCACAAAACAGGTTATCAGAGGAATGTCCATATAGTTTTATCCCTTGATGTCCTGAAGAACCTTTAATCACTACCTTATCAACAGTACAATTCCTAGCATCTTGAACATATAAAGGATTAGTAAAATTATCTATAACTACATCTTTAATGAGGCCATGGGAAACCCTCTTCATATTAATTCCGTTCCATCCATAGTCCATTATCTGAGCTTCTCTTTTCGAAAAGTAGATAGGAAATCCATGATGCCTAAAGATACCATTCCACTTTGACCTCAATGTAAAATTGACAAACCCGACATTCTCCAACATTTCAACTCCATATAGTTCAGGATAAAACTCTGCTTTGGCATCTACCCTCAAAGGTTGTTTTAACTTCACCCTCTTACTATCTAGTATCCTCTCTACTTCAACCAACCATTGAAAAGAAGGAGCAATCTCATCAGAAGCCCTTTTAGCTGTTTTCCACTCTTCCCTTAGGGCATCAACTGACAACAGTGTTTTTATCAGCTCATCATTTCCATAGTCATTAAAAAGAGCCAAAATTACATACTTACTGCCCTCAAGTGATTTGGTATCATCAACGACCAGGATACTATCACCACGATAAGCTGGCTCAACGACTTTTGTCAAATACTGCGCTTCAATTATACTTCCGTCTGAGCCAGGATCTGTCAATGATGCGCTCCTGGTAATTATACTCTTTCTTTTCTTAAACTGAACACCAAAGAAAATATTGCTACTCTGTAATAACTCTCCTGTTGTAAAAACAAAAGGAGAAAGCCAAGGATTCTTTTCTCCCATTAGTGTAGGAGAATGTGAAACAAAAACCGTGCTCTTGGATTCTCCCTTTATTACTATTTTACTATAATTAATTTGAATAAATCGCCCATGCTGTCCAACATTGTAAATGCCATTTGAAAAAAACAGAATTCCACCACCATCTCTTCCAATAGTATCAACAGCATTCTGAATTTTCAAAGTACAATCCTCTGATTTATTAGGATATATACCATAATTCTTTGCATCGTATACCTTAAAAGTTGCAAACAAAGCATCGGGATCAGACTCACCATAATCAAAACCAGCAAATGAAAAGTCTTGAATCAACGAGCTATTAGGATTTTCCCTAAACGAATTAAAAAAAATAGATTTTTTAGCTTGGGATCTAGATATATCTATATTCCTATCTCTCTTTTCTTTAAAACTTTTAGCCAGCGTAATGTATTGTCGATGTGGTGCACCCAAAGGTGAGTTCCTAATGTAAAAACCATAAATAAAACACCATAGGATTGCATACTCTATATTTAGTTGGGAATACACTAAATACATTGTACACACTGTGCTAACAAAATAATACAGGAGTGAAGTAAAAGCTGTTTTGGGACTAAACTTCGTAATCAAAAACCCAAAAACAAATGCAGAAAAAATGGAGATAGGGATAAATAGTACTACTATCCATATAGAGTCTATTTGCTTAACAAGAAAATACCCTGAAAAACACAAAAAGATGAAAAACAGAAATAAAGAAAGCCTAGAAGACAGCTTCTTACAATATCTAAAACTATGAATGGAAATATCATGTCCTAAAATATTTGCCCCGCCCAAAAAAGCTAAAGCAGAGACTAACATTAAAAATAAAACCAAGTAAAAATTCATCGATTGACAATAATAAGATTGTACTACAAAATGTTTATATAAAGGATGTGTCCCGAACCACTATATATCAATCCTTATCCATCCATATCCGGAAAACAATATGCATTAAACCTAAACCGTTATTACTTAAGATTAATTGCAGGGTCATTTACTCCTTAAATCCTTGATGAAAAATAATACAGAAGATATACCATTGATATTTGTTCATTCGCAAATGGTGACCAACCCAAATTGCCATAAATAATAAATGCAATAAGTACACCCGAAAAAGCTAAATTCAAAACCTTCTTATTGACGGAAACTTCTTTGTTTACCATCAGCGCTGATCTTTTAAAGACCTTAGAAAATAGTAAAAACAAACAGGCGAAACCTATTATTCCAGTCTCAGCGAGCATTATGATATGAATATTGTGAATTGGACTTCTAGCAAAGAATCCGTCTAATATTGGCAACTCAGCAGCAAAATAAGATATATGAGTATTGAGACCAACACCAAAAAACGGATGCAGTCTTATTATTTCAAAACCAGCAAACCAATGTACTAATCTGGCCTTTGCCATTTCATCGAAGTTATCCCCCTGAAAATATTCTCCAATTGGTGTAAATAAATAAATTACAGCAAAAACTATAGCACCAATAACAGATATATAGATAATTCTTTTAAGGCTAAACAAAGAGCTATTTGGGTTTTTGAAAATGTAAAGAATTACAGAGAATGAAAACAAAAACCCTAATACCCCTGACCTTGACAGGGTTAATAGAAGGGTCAGAACACTCAAAACTAGAAAAACTATTGAATCCCTGCGCTTTACCTTTAGCAAGAATGCTGAATAAAAAAAACTAAAAGATATAAGACAAAAAAGAGCTAAGTTTCCAGGATGGCTAAATATACCAATTGCAGACAACCTTCCTCCTCTTCCTTCAGCCGCCCACTTAGAAGAACCAGGCAAAAACCATTCAGTAGCGCTTTCAATACCTAACACAGGGAATAATAAAGCCAAGAAAAACTGGCAAATCACTAAAATCGATAATGCATCGTAAACACCTCGAAAAATAGTTTCCTTTTCAAAGCAGGATCTTAACAAAACATAGAATAATGTAAGATTAAGAATCCGTATCAAGAAAAACACCGTGTACTTAACATCTACATTAGCACCATTTATTAAGGATGGGAAAAAGAATAACACAATAATTAAAACTAATAAACCATCTTTTCTAGAAAAAGGGAATTTAGTTTTACTAAAAAGAAGGTATAAAAGCAGTATAGCATTAAATAAGACAAAAGGTTCTAAACTAAAACTCTGATTGAATGCTCCAGACTTCAGCTCTGGGTATGGTGGAATCTGCAATATATTTATAGTAAATGGCAACCAGAAAACTAAAAAACTTACAATCAAAAAAGTAGATTTCTTCCCTAATATTCTGAAAGCAGCGTATCGAAGGACAAACAGAATAACAAAACAAAATAGTATAGCAATACGGGTATCCACAATTATACAATTATAAGTACTTGTTCAAAGCATTCTTTAAAAAGACAAGCGATGCTTCACGTTGTTTATCAAGGATACTCCATACTTCTTTATAATCAATTTCAATAGGAGTAAAATCCTCCACCTTACTTATTGATTTATCAATTGTATTACCCCTGATTCCTAACATATCTAGCAAACTTTCTATTCTTGTATTGCCACGTTCATCATTCAAAATACACACAAACTGCTTCTTAAAAATAATAGAGAATACGACACCATGAAAGGAATCAGTCACAACAAAACTAGAATTAGAAATACCCGACAACCATGTTTCAATAGATGGGTAATTATACGATCTTCCTCGGCTAAAGACTTTCCGTAACGAGAACCGGTCCTTTGGATTCAAAATTGCTATGCCATTAGCCTTTGTAACACTCTTAATCCTACTTCCTACTTCTCTTTTAAAATTTGAATCATCAAGGAAAAACTGCGCTATATAAGGTTGTTCTGGCGTTGTACAATCCTTTGCAAGGTCAACATATACCTTCTCATCAAGAAGAAAAGTTGGATCTAAAACATGATTTGCTCTGACCCCAAACTTTTCCATGCAAATCCTGGTACCAACTTCTTCTCTTACAGATACAGCATCAAACTTTTTTAACAATTTTCCTAATTGATCAACACAATCACTATCCCCTTCAAAATAATCTATTCCAAAACTAGCGGCATAAGATATTCTCTTTACATTTTCTGGAACAAAATCAAGGAAATAACTTCTAATTAAATTCCTTGCGTAAGAAAGACGCCACACCTGATCGCTCCCAACAACTACAGCATCAAGATTCTTTGATGCCTTTGACAATGACCTCGTTCCAAACAAAAAAGAAGTAGTATTTGGTAACATACATCTTCTAAATCTTGAGAACTCTCTGGCAAAAAGCAAGTCTCTTATCCACAAGGAAACTGTTTTTCTTGCAGCTTCTACAACTCCAAAATCCTTGACCTTATCAAAAAAATGACTAGACCTATTCAATATTATTGGTTCAAATCCTAGTCTCTTAATAGCTGTATATAATGCAAAAGCCTGCAAAACTGCTCCATAATTACTTTTCCTGTGAAAAGTCAAAATTCCAATTTTCTTATTCCGATCGCCTATTTTCATAAATTACATTTAAAAACTCCATTGTATCACAGTCGAACTGACAATCCAGCAAACAGCCTTCATTGCCGTCTGATAATCCTACCCAGGTAACTAAGAAAAAACTCTTTTTCTTTTACATCTAAGCCCAGTAGGTAAATGGATATTATAGAAAAAATAACAGACAAAAAAACTACTAAAATAAACCTTGCAAATGAAAATTCTAAATTCATATGCAATAATAGAGGAATAGGAACTGAAGTAACACTGATTAATAAGCAAATAAAAATTACCTGAGAAATAAACCTTCTAACATTAAGTTTTACCAACCTTCTAACAATAATCAATCGAACAGCTATTGCAACTATTGAAATACAAATACTAGCCCAGAGCGTAGATTGCGGTGGAAATCCAAGTTTAAGAATCAAAAATGAAACAGGTAGATTAATAACCAGCAACCCTCCCACCACACCTTGATATAGTTTTATTTTACCTGTTGCCTGAGCTGAAGTCATTAATGGCTTTGACAAACTTTCAATTAAAATATTTGCAATGACTAGGCGAGTAAATACAACTGTAAAATCAGGTACTGTTTTTAGCCATAATCTTAAAATGACCTCTGTTTCTAATAAAATAGGCAATGACAAGGTAAACAACAAAAAATACGAATACTTTGCTCCTTTATAAATAAGTTGGTGCATAAACTCAATTTGGCCACCAGCATAGGACTTTATTATGGGTGGATTAAGCGCCATCTGGAAATTACTTACAAACTGGTTTGCCGCACTTTTTACTCTCATGGCAACTGCATATGCTGCATTTACTATTGGACCAAAAAACATATTCAAAATAACATTTATACCTTGTCCCATAATTACTGAAGCAGAACTGCCCCATAGGTTCCAACCAGCATAACTAAATAGCCTTTTAAACAAACCTGCATCCCAGAAAAATACGTATCTACTTTCTTCATACTTTATATGGCAATACACACAATAAATAAGTTTTGAAAGTATTGCAACTATTAAAACCAAAACGGAATAAAACTTCAATTTATCAAATCCAAACCACTGTAACATAAAAACGATTAGCAAATTGAAACTCACCTCAATCATACTAACCCACGCATACACATTCATCTTCTCATGTGCAATTATCATTGCGTTATAAGGAACGCTAATCATATTTACAATCAACACAAGAATGGAGATCTGGTATACCCAGTGTGCTGCAGCTAATCTTTCTTGTGGAATGGTTAGATATTCATTAAAGAACCACAGCCCTAGTGTCTCTGCCAAAACAATAATAAATAAAGCTATTAGCATGTGAATATTCACACTCATAACAAAAACATTATGAAGCTTGGTTTTATCTTCTCTTCCTATTTCAAAGGATAAGAATCGTTGAGTAGCTGAAGTCATCGCATTGCTAAGAAATGCCATCATTGTAACAAAACCAGCAACAGCATGATATATACCAAAGTCTTCCACACCTAGGGTGTTAAGAACGACCCTAGAGGTATACAATGTCACTATCATCATTACTAACATCCTGAAATACAACATAGAAGTATTCCTTATAATACGCTTATTGTTTTCTATTAGTAATGCCTTATCGCTCATATCAAGTTTATTCTGTTAACATCTATTAAATCTGGAAAACTGCTTAACTCAAGCAATATCCTATTAAATAAAGGTAAATCAATCTAGGATATTAAAAGCATAAAGAGTATTCTGAATAAAGCAATCATTCTAAAAGGTAATACTCTAATATGAAGTAGGTTTCCAAAATGGAAGTATGGTATTATGAGAGCATTGATGCCAATAACCAAATATCACCAATACAACAAAAAGCCCAGAAAAGACCTTCATCCTTCCAAAAATCAATGGGCTCTAAACACCCTCAACGAAACACCATATATTTTCTTCGCCAACCTATGTATAATTGACTTCCTTCTCGCTGTCATATATTTTTTTAATGGCTTCTTCATGCGTGATGTAAAAACATTGAGATTATTTTGACGAAGAGCTTCAAGAAAGGCCATATGACTTAGTAAAGATAATTCTTCACGAAGTGAATAAATTCTTTGCCTTTTCTTTGTGATTTTATTCTGATTGGCCTCAACTCTTTTTTGGGGATACCATTTGCCCTCTTTTTCCTTTCTTGCAATTCTATATGACAATCCTTCTCTCCTATGCCTAAAGCCACCATCTTGTGATTTGATTACATCTTCTTTGGATATCTCATCAAGGAAAATTGCATTGACGGTCATCTGCTCTTGTAGCAAACTCAGTATTTCCTTATTTCGAACTACAAGAATGGATGTCCCCTTTGAATCATTGACATACTTAGGCAACCATGCGTCACCTATTGAAATATCTGAGGTTTCATTAACCACATCATCACAATAATCACATGCATGAGGTTTAAAGAATCCAGAGCCATAGTCTTCACATCCAAATATCTCCTTGTCAACTTTAGACCTAACTAAGTTATCTTTATTAGACCATACTTTGTAAACTTTATGACTAGCAGGCTTATCGTCAAGTTTACCGCGAAAGTCAATTGCGGTTAGATTGCTTGGATGAACTCCTAAAAACCAGCCTATCATCTTCGATTGATTTGCACTTTTCATCCCACCACATACAATTCCAACAGTGTATTTCAGTCTTTCTCTTACCACAGAGTCCTTTAATGACAATAAACGCAATGCCTTTATAAAACAAGGAATCCCAGTTATCGCATACCTCCCTTCAACACTACGTATATGATCTATTATACTCCCTAAAGTAGACGGATAATAACTAGACCTGGATCCTGCTAGCACCTCATTTGGGTTTTCAAATACTTTGTAATTAAATAAAGGGACATCAGATCTCTGGGTCTCATTAGGAACCAATTGAATAAAATAATCTATTTTCCTTTCTTTCAGTAAAATATAACCTAACCATTTTCCAAAACCTCCCGAGCTTCCCTTCTCTCTAAAACTATCATAAGACACATAACCAGCATAGCATTTCAAATAGTTTCCTAAATAACTATCCCTTTGATTGTTTGGATACAATATAGCTCCCAAATCATCTTCATTCTTTGAAACTCCAGAAAACGGACATACATCAAGCAAGTCAACGCTTTCATCATAATTTATCATTTTATCTATGTAAGCAACATAGTTTCCATACTCATCCATCTTTACTTTAAATGGCGATCCCACAACTGTAGTACATATACCACATCCAATACAGTAATTACCGTCTATTACAGTCTCCTTTAATGTTAAAACTTCTGATGGAGTTCTCATTTGAATTAATTATCTATTTATGCACTGGAAAAACAATATAGAATAGCATATCCTGTTCAAAGGGAACATTATATCCTTCCAGCTAACTGAAAATAAGTTTAAGAAATAAAGCTTCTAGTTAAACTCAAATGCATTCCTTTGAATCCATTTCAAATAACTATATTTCAATAAATTATAAATCCACCTTGTAACACCTCTTGCAGGTCAGTCACACAGGGCACTAAGATACTTAAAATTATAGGGCCGTCAAGAATTTTAACAGTAAACACAGGCATTTCAAGAGCCTTCAAATAAACTTAAAAACGGAAAAACAAACTAAATAATCCCATACATTATTAAAATTTGTTTAAATTATAGGTAACCTAAAATAAAAGCTGAAAACAACAATAAACAGAAAAGCCGGTCCAGATTGCTCTGAACCGGCTTTTGTAAAAAAATAAGAGGCTGCCCTTTATCGGACAGCCTCTCTCTTGTAAGATGGGCGGCGACCTACTCTCCCGTTTTTACGC
>JAAYTS010000095.1 GCA_012517995.1 Clostridium sp. | reverse complement strand
CAAAACTCTTCACTTTGACCACCTCTATAATATTTATATTATATTTTAGCCAATGTAACAAAAATATTTTGCATATTTTATTTTAATTGGTTTAATACTAATTAAAAATAACAACTTGAAAGGATAAACTATGCCTTGGGTAATTTCATTTTTTATATCTTGGATTTTATTTTTTACTTTAGTTGACTACAAAGAATTAAAAAGAAATATCTTTGGAGGAATAGCAGCTTTAATACTTGGAAGTATAGTAGACTGGGGAGGACAAAAACTAAATCTTTACCAGTTTTATGATGTTATAATCCCTTGGGCAGGCTGCTCTGCCTTTTATAAATTTGGTCCTATTTTGGTGATAGGAATTTTGTTTTCTCAAAGTATCCCTAAAAAACTTTGGATGCAAACTTTAAATATTTTGGTTTTTTCCCTGCTATATTTATTTTTAGAAGCTCTTATAATAAATGTGGGTGTAGCAGAATATGTTAACTGGCACATACTTGCAAGTTTCCTTTTTAATGTTCTAACCTTTAGTACATTGACTTATTTTAGCCAGAGTTTTTTGAAAAATAATAGGGCATAGGAGGTGGATTTTTGAATAAAACTTCAGTTACATCTGTAGGAAGAGAAAAAATATCAGTTCTCCAGTTTTCCTTTTTAATTATAACAGTAATTTTAGCAACTGCCGATGTGTTTTTGCCAGCTCTAGTTGCCCAGCAAGCAGGAAGGGATTCATGGTTCTCAGTAATAATAGGTACTATTATATCTATTATTATTGTTAATATTTTTATTAGCTTAGCTTTAAAATACCCTGATAAGACATTTGTAGAGTATTCATGTGATATTTTAGGAAAACCTCTTGGAAAACTTGCAGGGGGTATTTTTTTGTATTACATATTTATAATAGCCTGTATTTCAACAAGAAACTTAGGTGAAATCTTTGTCATTGCTTTTAATCCTAAAACCCCCATAGCAGTATTTATAATAACCATTATATTGCTAGCTGCCTACGCAGTTGGAAAGGGAATAGAAACTATTTCTAGGATGAATGAAATACTTTTGCCTGTAGGCATTATGGTTTTAATAGGTATATCAGCATTAAACTTTAAAGAATTAGATTTTAATTATTTTCTTCCAATAATGTACGATGGAATTATACCACCCTTAAGGGGAAGTATTTTAATACAGGCTTGGATGATTGAAACCATCATAATTCTTCAACTGATGCCCTTTTTAAAAGACAAGAAAAAAATAAGAAGTTCGGTAACAGCATCACTTGTTGTAGTTGGACTTGGACTTCAAATAGGCGTATTGATAATAGCCTTATTTGGTCTAGCTACTAAATTTTTTATGTTTCCAGCCCTTGAATTTGTAAGATATGCAAGCTTTGGAGAAAATTTTAGAGGAATTGATATAACTATAATGAGTGTATGGATAGGCGGTGCTTTTATAAAAATTTCAGCTTTTACTTATATATTTATAATGGGTTTGGCCCAACTTATAAATATAAAATCTCATAAAGACTTAATAGTACCTGGAGGAGTTTTAATTGCCACCTATTCAATGGTGTTTTCAAGAAATGTTATGGAGGAAACGTATTTTATAGGTTTTATAAAGCCTTTCTACTCCCTCTCTGTGGTTTTTTTGTTACCAACATTACTTCTTTTGGTATCAACCCTAAGAAAAAGCACTTGAAATTGTTATATTTAAAATTTTTATACAAATAATATAAAGGGTGATGAAAATGCAATTAGTATTTTTTTATGTATCAATAATAGCTGTATTACTTGTACTTGCGATATGTTCTTTTTTTAAACCCCTTGATTTTAGAAGCTATGTGATAGCTGTTACTTCAATAGCCTACTCATTGGTTTATGAAGTAATCTTAGGAGAATATTATGGATTATATTATTATATTAATGAGAAGGACTCAATTATATATATTGTTTTAGCAGGAATAATCTTATACCCTGCACTAAATATTATCTATGTGCTTTTTTTACCTAAAGAAATGAAAAAAACTCTAATATACACAGTTTTTTGGATGGTGGCAATGGTTATCTTTGAATATTTTAGTCTTGTATCTAAAACCATTGTTTTTACAGGATGGAAGCCTATCCCTTGGTCAATAATCACTTATATAGCCACTTATTTATGGGTTTACACTTTGTATAGGTATATGAGCAATAGGAAATATATGTTAAACCCATCTTAATATTAGAGTTTATAATTTTCTTATCTTCCTTTTCTTATCATTGACATTAGTTTTAAATAGTAGTATCCAAACCTTATCACATTAAAATTTGTATGGTAGAAAAGATGTTTGATACCTGGAAGTCCTATTCTTGTCACAATCATATCATACATTTTATTATCTGCATTGTTATATGCCTTTCTCATTTCACGAATCCACCTATTATGCCTTATTACAACCTTTTTTATTAATTTTTCATAATCTTTCTCAAATATTATAGACCTTGCAGCCATAACTCCCATTATAATAGAACTTAATTGACCAAAGCCTAAGAAAGGATCAATTGAGCCTCCTGCATTTCCTGCAAAGTATATATTATCAAGCTTATGAGGATATGCATACCCTGTTTCATGTTTTTGTTTAAATTCTTCTACTATGGTGTAATTTAGATTTTCATAATACCAAAAAAGTTCCCAGAAATGATCTATTTCATTGGAATTTACATCATTTACAACTAATATAAGTGATGCTTTTTTTTCATTATAAGGAGTAAGGTATGCGTATCCATTTTTACAGTATTTCTTGTTTATCCACATTATCAATGTGTTAACATCAAAATTCCCTAATACAGTAGCCCCTTTTATATAAGTTTTTATAGTTTCATGCCAACAGCCAAGTTCTTTTGTAAATGCCCCAGTACCATTTGCCACAACAACAAAATCAAATTCCTTTGAAAGAGGTTTATAATCTCCTAATGTATTAAAATTTATTACGGGATTTTTTAATTGGGAATAAACTTGAGGAAATAATGCATCTTTATCTCGGCCTCTTTTTAGAAAGTACCCAAAATTGCCTTTTATCACTGTTTTTTTGTTGGGAGAATAGTGAGTAAGGTTATTTATTGTATTTATAGGAGTAATATTCATATCAAAGTTTTTTTTAAAATATTTTATCGCATCCTTAATGGGGCGATGCTGAATTCCTAAAAGTGCACTTATATGTCCGTATTGATCTCCTATAAAGTTGTTTCTTTCAAAAATTACTGGCTCTATACCGTGTTTTTCAAACTGGTGTGCACATGAAAGGCCTGAAAGGCCTGCACCTATTATTGCAACCTTCATTTTTATCCTCCATATTTTTTTAATATTTTAATCCATACAAATACAAGCAAACCATCTACTAGTGATAAAATAGAATATACAATTAAATCCATTTATAAAACTTCTCCCTTCCTGATTTAAAGCCATGTAAAAATTAATACCTGGCTTTTGTCGGAAAAATTTTAGATATAATTCCTGATGCATCTTGAAGCCGGTCTATTTTTTGCTGCAACTTAACAATTGCTCTCATTTCATTATCTCTAAGTTGTGTTAATAGCTGTCTTACTTCAGGGTTTCTCATTATTATCAAATTTTTATTGTAAAAAATTTGATTGGAAATTCTGTTTTGCAAAATATCCTTTAAAATATCTACCACTTCCAATGTAAATCACCTACTTTTAAGTCTTTTTTATATTAAGGGCAATCATTTTATCTTTTAAAATATCTATATGTTCTCTGGAATTTTTGCTAAATTCTTTAATCATATTCTTTATTTCTTTATCCTTAATTTTGTTACAAATGTCATCATACTTTTTAAGAAGAAGTTGTTCTCTGTCTATTGATTCATTAAACATAATGCTAAGCATATATTCTTGTGACAGCTTATCCATATGCTACCTCCACAATTGGATGAAATTTTAGACTTTATTCTCAATAATATTGTTACTGTACATAAAATATTTTCTGTTTAAATTGCAAATATTATTCTTACAAATATTTAAGAATGAAATTTTTATAAGCTTAAGATTTTTTAATCTAAATAAAGAAAAGGAGGATTAGGAATGAAAATCTCTATAATAGGAGCTGGACTTGCAGGTTTATCTTGTGCCGGGGAACTTGTCAAAAACGGAATTTACCCAACTATATTTGAAAAAAAATCTTATATAGGTAAAGATTATTTATTTTCTTCAACAACTTTAAGACTATTAGACAGAACCTACAGATCATCAGTAAAATATTTAAATAAACGATACAATTTAAATTTAAAACCTTTTTCACATTTAAAAGAAATAACAATGATTGCTCCTCAAAAAAAGACTATTGTAAGGGGAAACTTAGGATATATATACATGCGAGGAGAGGAAAAGAACTCTTTGGAAAATCAGCTGGCTTATGGTTTAAATGCCAATATAATATTTGACACTTATATAAATATCAATGATATAAAAAATGACTTTGATTATATAATAGTTGCTGCTGGAGATGAAGTTATACCTAAAGAAATGGGGGTATGGACCACCACATTTAATGCATGTACACGGGTTGCTATAGTTTTGGGAGATTTTAAAGTTGATTCTGTAAAGATGTGGGTTAACGATGATTATTCAAAATCCTGTTATGGATATATTGCTCCATATAGCACAAAGAATGGAAGATTACTTTTATCTGTAGATAATATAACTGTATATGAATTGGATTATTATTGGGATAAATTTTTTAATGAAGAAAATTTATCCTACGATATAATTGAAACTAAAGATATTGAGTATAGTATTGGAACCACCTCATCTGCTAAAATAGATAATATATACCTTGTGGGAAACAGTGCAGGGCTTATTGATGATTTTTTAGGTTTTGGTGCTGTTAATGCCATTGAAAGTGGAATTTTGGCAGCCCATTCAATTGTAAAAGGTGTTGACTATAATAAGCTTATAAAACCTATAAAAAACCACGTGGCCAAACTCCATAACTTTCGCAAGGCATTAAACACCTTTGATAATAAAGATTTTAACAAACTTATTTCTTTTTTGGGGTTTCCTGTTGTAAAACAATTTATATATAATAATCCCCTTATAAAAGGACAAAATCTTAGTTTTATAGCTAAAATTTATAATAGCATAAAGGACCATTAAAACTTTTACTTATACGAATACTCAATATCAAAAACAACATTTGCCAAAGGCTCATATATGAAAGTTAAGATTTTTTTTGGGCTTATTAAATTCCATTCTAATATATAGTTTAATGCATAAAAAAGAGATGTAATTATTAACAATTGAGAGACTAATATAATCTTTTTATCCTCTTTATTTATACCTTTCCATAACAAAAATGCCGAAATTAATACATATATTAGTATTATAATAAATACCACAAAAGTTACCTCCTAATTAACAATTGGCTTTGAAACTATTCCTGAATTCTCTATTTTCACATCTACATTGCATTTTATTTCAATTTGGGGAAAAATTTCTTCCCATTTATCTTCTATTTTTCTCCAATGATTTGGGTGTCTTCTAAATATATATTCTCCAAAACCTAAAAAATCTGTTTCAAACTCTTTTTGTGCTTTTGACATAAGTTTTGCAATATTATTTTCTACAGTTTCAGAAAGTGCTTGTTCCATTTTGTTTATTTCTTCCTCTTTCATCATATTCTGTCCTGTATACAGGGCATTAATGCTACCTGAAATTTTGATATCAATATTAAATGATATATTATCTTCATTAAATTCAGCTTTCATTTTACTTTTACTTTTTCTAAATGTAAAAGATAAACTCTCTTTTCCATTATTGTAGTCTGCAGTGATAATTCCATTTTTAGCTTTATTTTTTATCAGCATGTATGACCGAGTTTCAATGCCATCTATCCATCCAATTAGTTTATCCTCTTTAAATACAGCACTTCCTTTAATGGCAGTTACATACCGCTGTTTTTCTTCATTTCCTGACTCTTTAAACTCTTCTTTGCTGGTAGATATTGTGGTATTTTCACTTTCTAAATAATATATTCTTCCTGTAACAAATCCGCTTTTTTCTTCACAATAGTTCACTAAAATATTTTTAAAATTTTCAATATAAACTTCAGACCATTGTTCTTTCATATTGTTGACAATCCCATTTATTTCAACAACTAAGTTTTTTTCAACATCAGCAGGAATTGTAAGCATATCATAAGCACTTGTAGGTGTTATAAGAATTTTATTTTCATATCTAAATTGCCTGCCTCTAGATAAAAAATCTATTACATCCCCTAAGCCTTCTCTTGCAAGATTCTCACCAATTATGATAAATCTGTTATGATACCATGCTAAATTTTTTGTTGCCGTCTCATTTAAATTGCTTCTAGCATCTGCAAGTGTTTTGCCAGTTGCAGTACCAATCCAGGAATTTGACTTTTCAGGTTCCCCTTTTGCTCCAAAACTTGCTGGTGTAATTGATATAACAGTCATTCTAAAATTCCCATCTGGTTCTAAATCAATACCTGTTGCAGTTACCAACCCTAGATCGCTAAGCTCTGTTTTTCCCCAGCATCCTGTATTTATAATTAGTATAATTATTATTAATAGCATAAAAGATTTTTTTATCATATCTAATCACCCGTAAGTTACTTGTTTCTCAATCTCACCAAATTCTTTTTATTCATAAATTCAGGCCTTTTTCTCATATGCCAAATTGGAAATCTTACTAAACTGTCTTTCCAATCAGATAAAGAAAGAGGAGTAAATGGAGAAAGATAAGGAACTCCAAAGGATCTTAAAGATACTACATGAATGAGAAGAAATAAAAAGCCTAGTATTATACCAAAAAGTCCTATAGTTCCAGCTAAAACCATTAGTGGAAACCTCAATAACCTTATTGATATAGATTGATTGTATTTAGGGATTACAAATGATGCAATTCCTGTAAAGGCAACAATTATAACCATTACATTTGATACTATACCTACATTTACTGCAAGCTCCCCTAATATAAGTGCACCAACTATACTTACAGTCTCTCCTATAGGTTTTGGAAGCCTTATTCCTGCTTCTCTTAAAACTTCAAAAGTAAACTCCATTAAAAGCGCTTCTATCACAGCTGGAAATGGAACAGCAGTCCTTACAGCAATAAGCGTTGTAAGAAGTGACATTGGTATCATTTCCTGATGGTAGGTTGTCATGGCTACATACATAGAAGGCAAAAAAAGGGCTATGCTAAAAGCAATATAGCGAAGTATTCTTATGAAAGTACCAAAATAAAACCTTACATAATAATCTTCAGGAGAAGTTAAAAAGTGCTCAAAAACAGCTGGAAATATAAGAGCAAAGGGTGAGCCATCCACTAAAACTGCTATTTGCCCATCAGCTAAAGAAGCAGATACAATATCTGGCCTTTCAGTGTAGGAAACCTGCGGAAAGGGAGAATAGGGGTTGTCTTCAATAAATTGCTCTATTTCTCCACTATCATTAATGGTATCCACATCAATTCTTCCTAGCCTTTCCTTTGCCTCATTTATCACTTCCTCTTGGGTAATTCCTCTTATATATGATATTACCACCTTTGTTTTGCTAAGCCGTCCTATTTCAAGTTTCTCCATTTTAAGGTCATGGGTTTTTAGTCTCTTTCTAATTAGTGAAATATTTACGTCCAAAGATTCTGTAAAAGCTTCTGAAGGTCCCCTTACCACTGCCTCACTAATGGGCTCCCCAACTGGTCTACTCTGCCATTTTTGAGTATTTAAGGACAGTCCAATAGAAGAGTCTGAAATTAAAAAAACACAGTGTCCGTCTAATATATCTTTTACAGCTTCTTTTAACAGGGTAATTTTTTTTGTCCCACCTATTTCAATAAATTTATTTTCAATTACATTCATAATGCTTTCTCTATCTAAAGTCACATTGTAAACATTAAAATCCTCCATTAGAGAATGAAAAAAATTTTTGTTTATAGTGTCTTTATTAACAATTCCCTGAATATATGCCAAAAAACACTTAATTCCCTTTTCCCCTAAGGTAAATTCTCTAAAAACCACATCAAAACAATCCTTAAACATAACTTTTAAAGATTTCAAGTTTTCCTCTAGACACTCTGACAGCATTTTATCATCTAAAGAACTTTGATTGTTTTCCTTAACCTGTGTATTCTTTTCCTTAGTGGTATTCTTTTCTTTTGTGCATTTCAAATCCTTTAACTTTATAGGTTTTTTAAAGGTATGAAAGTCTTTGGACATTTCCATTTCCCCTTTTTAAATATTGAACGCACAATTGCATTTATTGTGCGTTCAGTATTTTTGTAAGCTATTTTACTTTTCCTTCTCCACGCTGTTTTTTGATTTCAGCTTCGGATTTTTTATAAAATTTTTCAATGTATTCTTTGTTTTTAGGCAAATTTTCATCTGCTTTTTTCTTTTTACTCATAATAATTTCCACCCTGTATAATTATTGTATTAAATCAATAACCTTTCATTTGTAGTTTAACCAATATCCTTTTATAATATCAGACTATTTTTTAAAACTTGGCTCAATATTTACTTTTTTAAGTCTTAATGAGTTGTAAACCACATTTAGTGAACTTATTGCCATGGCACCAGCACCAATCATTGGATGCAGCAATCCTAAAACTGCTACAGGTATTGCTACAGCATTGTAAAACCATGCCCAAAAATAATTTTCTTTAATTTTTCTAAAAGTAGCTTTAGATAGCTTTATGGAAGATATGACGCCTCCTAATTCCCCTCTTACCAAAGTAATATCTGCAGCTTCAATAGCAATGTCGGTACCTGTACCTATTGCAACACCAACATTAGACTGCTTTAACGCCGGTGCATCATTAATTCCATCCCCTACCATAGCTACTACATCATATTGTTTTTGCAAGTTTTTAATTTCTTCCACTTTTCCATCTGGCAAAACCTCAGAAATTACGTGACTAATTCCAACCTTTCTACCTATAGCATCAGCAGTTCTTTTATTATCTCCTGTAATCATAGCTGTTTTAATACCCATACTTTCTAACTCTTCTATTGCTCTTTTTGAATCTTCCTTTATAGGATCTGCTACTGCTATAATTCCTAATAGTTTATTGCCTCTAGAAATTAGCATGGCTGTTTTTGCCTCTTCTTCTAATCTAATTAATTCTTTTTCATGGTCTTTATAGGAAATTTTATTTTCATTCATTAATTTTCTGTTTCCCACAAGGACTTTTTCTCCATCTATATATCCTTCTACTCCCATACCAACAATTGCATTAAAATTAGTTATTTCTCCTAAGTTAATTTTTTCACTATTTGCTTTTTCTACAATGGCATAGGCTAAAGGATGCTCAGATGCATTTTCTATTGTTGCTGCATAGTAAAAAATATCTTTTTCATTGGCATCATTTAATGCCATTACATCTGTAACTTCTGGTTTGCCCTTTGTAATAGTTCCGGTTTTATCAAAGGCAATTGCCTTTACATCCTTAAGGGTTTGTATTGCCTCACCATTTCTAATTAAAATACCTCGCTCTGCTCCCTTGCCGCTGCCTACCATTAAAGCTGTAGGTGTCCCTAAGCCTAATGCACAAGGACAAGAGATGACAAGTACAGCAGTAGCTGTGATAAAGGCCAATGTAAGTGGATTTGCATCAGGGTTAACCCATGGAAGAAAGGTAGAAGCCCACTCTATAATTCCTAAATGAAATTTTGAAAACACATTGTATGAGATAAATGTAGCTATGGTGATAATTATTATTGCAGGAACAAAATACCCGGTAACCCTGTCGGCAAATTCCTGGATTGGTACTTTAGAGCCCTGGCATTCCTCAACCATTTTTATAACTTGAGATAGAAAAGTATCCTTTCCTATTTTTGTGACCTTTACTTTCAAAAATCCTTGTTTATTAATGGTTGCACCAATAACTTCATGGCCTTTTTCCCTTTTTACAGGCATGGATTCTCCTGTAGCCATAGATTCATCTACTAGACTACTTCCCTCAACTACAACGCCATCTGTGGGAATTTTCTCCCCAGGACGCACCAACATAATATCTCCTATTTGCAAATCTTTTATTGGCACATCTATTTCCCTACCATCAACTATAATTCTTGCACTCTTTGCTCCCATTTCTAAAAGCTTTTTAATTGCCTGGGATGCTTTCCCCTTTGCACGAACCTCCAAGTACTTTCCAAGCAAGTGGAAAGTCATAATGGTTGTAGCCATTTCAACAAAGGTTTGTATTGGAATAAAAAATCCCAATAATCCAATTAAATATGGAGGCAAAGACCCAAGGGATACCAATACATCCATATTAGGACTTTTATTTTTAAGTGCTTTAAAGCTTCCCACATGGACATGCCATCCAGTTCCAAACACAACAGGAAGCCCAAGCAACACAACAATTGGCAAGTATCCAGGGACAGGTATAACAAACATATTTATCATCATAATTGTCATCATAATACCTGATATAGCAAGAGATATTAGCATTTTTCTTTTTGCTTTATTAACTTCAATTTCATCTTCATCTATTTCTTCATTTGCCTTATAATCATTTTCATCTTCTAAAACCAATTGAAAACCTATATCAGAAACTTTTTTCTCTATATCTTTTAGTTCTATCTTTTTAGGGTCATATTCAATTGTTACTTTTTCTACAGCAAAATTTATATTTGCTGATTCAACCCCGTCAGTTTTACCTAAAGTTTTTTCTATATTATTAGCACAAGATACACAGTGCATTCCTTTAACTTTTAAAGTGACTTTTTCCATTGGCTTTTCTTCATCTGGTTTTAAATAAGCTTTTTTAGCATTTTCAACTGTAGCCATATTAGCACTCCTTTCTATGCCTGGTTTAATTTATTCTTATATAAAATACCCTATATATAATTCCCTATAACATATTTACTATTTTATGTTTTGTATTCCTCCCCTCCTAGGGTGGGGTATAGTTTTATTATATAGCACTTTATTTCCATATGTCAAGGTGAACATTAATAAAATTCACAAAATATTAATAGGAATTTTAAATAAATTAATGTAGAATAAATAATAGACATAATTTTTATATTCAAGAGGAGGAAGTAGTTAATATCATGCGAAAAAAAATAGAAAATTTTTGGTACTACCATAAGATCAAAGTAATTGTAGGTATATTCGCAGCTATATTTATATTTTTAGGTTGGAAGTTTGATACCGGGGGGGTATCTGACTTAGAAATTGGATATGTTATAGAAAATCATAAATTTATTTTAGAAGGGGAAAAATTTGAGGAAATAAAAGCTGAATTTGAATCCTTAATACATGATGTAGATGGAGATGGAGAAAACAAAGAAGTTTTGTTTACAGCATTAATAGGTCAGCGTATTGAATTAGAGTTTGGAATAGGTATTTCTCATATTTTGTTATTGGATAAGGAAATCCTCACTATATTTATTGATAACCCTTTTTTTGAATCACTGGACCATTATGTGGAAAAATATAATATCGACATCAGCAGTTATCCGGAAGTAATAGCTGACCCTCTAGAAAAGGGTGAGCCTAAGGTTTATGCCTTGCCGGTAAAAAACATGCCCCTGCTTTTGGACATGGGACTACCTGAAGATTTTTATTTTGCCATAAGACTTCCTAAAGAAAAAGAGGAAGATGACGTGATGAGAGTTAAAAATGCCCATATAGTTTTAGACTATATTTTAAGTGATGGTGAAAAAAGATGAATAAAAAAGAGGCTGTCCACTGATTTTTTAGCAGACAGTCCTCTTTATGTTTTTTAAATACTATTTTCCATTAGAATTATTTTGTTGGTTTAATTTCTCCATTGTTTTAGCTGCAAATTCACGTCCTCCAATTCCAAAGGCAATGGCAAAAGCTATAGCTATAGCTCCAAGTACAATAATAAATGCAGCATTTACAATAGATGTAGCAATATCAAGTTGTATAAGTGTCATAAATACCGCTATAATAATAATGGCATATTTTACAATTACAGTTGTCAAACCAGCATTAGGGTGCTTTTTCCTCATAAAACTTTCAATCCACGCAGCAAAGAAAAGAGCTACACCCATTATAATAATAGCACTGATAACAAATGGTAGATATGCTATTATTGCTTCACCAACTGACTGCAGTACATCTAATTTAATAACATTAAGTGCCTGAACAGTAAATAGTAATATTATAATATACTTTACAACTTCGCCTATTACTTTAGAAAGGGAAAAATCCTTCATTTTTGAATTTTCTGTACTGACAATTTTTTTAGTAACTGCATCTGCTCCAACACTTGAAAGAAGATTAGAAAGAAGCTTTCCTGTTATTTTCGCCACATATGTTCCTATCACAATTAATATAATGGCAACTATAACTTGAGGGATAATGGTAAATATCTGATCTAATACCACTGTAGCTGGTTGTGATATTGCTGTTATATTTAATGTCTGCAATGCTGCAATAATTATAGGAATTAAAATTATTACATAAATAACATAGGAAATCATTGATGAAAATGTAACACTTTCATCTCCTCCAACTCCTGCTTTTTCTTGGAGTTTGTCAATATTAAACCTCTTTAGCATAGAGGCAATAAGCTGACGAATTATTCTAGCTATAAATACGCCAAATACTAATATAAGTATGGCAGCTAAAATATTAGGTATAAAATTTACAAACTGAGAAACTAACCCTGAGATGGTACTCGAAACGTTTTGCATACCTAGTTTGTCTAAAACTGCAGGTAAAAACATCAAAAAGACAATTACAAAAACTAACTTTCCTATAAATTCTAATGAACTTCCTGTTACCTCGTCTACTACTCCTAATTTGTCTGTGTATTTCTCTAGTTTTAGCAGTTTTAGAGCCTTTACTACTATTCCCTTAGCAATAATTGCTGCTAAGTAAGCTACAATTAATAAAATAATTGCTGTTACCACGGAAGGAAGCAAAGTTTCGAAATAGTTTAATAATTCTTGCAAATACCTCATCTTAAACCATCCTCCTTTTTTTATTATTATACTGCCACAAAACTACACAACCTAAACACCATTATATAATACTTTTTGAAGAAAAAAAAGGCATAAAAACTATTTTTCCATTTTGTCTAATTTTTATTTTTCCATTTCCGATATATAAACTATAAACTAAACTTCCTTACTTTGGTATTTTAAAAATTAATTCAGAAATTTAAACTCTACGAAAGGATGATTATTTTATGAAGTCAAAAAAAATTTTTAAATGCACCAAACAATTTTTAGCTCTATTTATAGCATTTGTTATTCTCATGTCTTTTAGCGGATGTGGAAGTGGAAAAGCAAAAAGCGAGGAATATCATGTTGGTATTTTGTCAGGACTTAGCTATCTTGCTGCAGCAATAGACGGATTTAAGGAGGAGATGACAAAACTTGGGTATATCGAAGGTGAAAACATTCACTATACTATCTTAAGTACAGAGTCTGACCTTGAGGAGTATAAAGCTTTTTCAAAAAAGTTTGTAGAAGATGAAGTTGATTTAGTTTTTTGTTACCCCACAGAAGCTGCCTTAGCATTAAGAGAAGCCACTAAAGGAACAGATATACCTGTTGTTTTTGGAGTGACAAATATTGAAGATACCAATCTTGTAAACAGTGTGCGTGAACCTGGCGGCAATGTAACTGGTGTTCGCTATCCTGGTCCTGACCTGGCAATTAAGCGTCTGGAATTTATGCTTGAAATTGTGCCTGATGCAAAACGCATATTATTGCCATACAGCTCAGAGTATCCTGTTTGTGGTCCTCAATTAGAAGCACTTCCTGCAACAGCAGAAAGGCTTGGTGTGGAACTGATATACGCAGGTGCAAAAACCCCTGAGGAACTGGAAGATATTTTTAATAAATATGACAGCCAAGATGAAATTGAATTTGATGCAATAGTATCAATAGCTGAAGTGTTTGCTGTTGAACCTACTACTTTCCTTACAATGATTAAATTTGCAAACAAACATAATATCCCTATGGGTGGCGCTCTTATGGAGTATGAAGGTTATTCATCACTTTTTGGTATCAACATTAACGAATACGTTACTGGTAAAAAAGCTGCAGGTCTGGCAGATAAAATTTTAAAAGGTGAAGATGTATCCACATTACCTGTTGTTACTGATGAAAGCTTTGTACAAATTAACTACAAAGAACTTCAAAAACAGGGATTTGACATTCCAGAGTCCATATTAAATCAAGCTGATGAAATTATTAGGTAATAGAAATAGATGTTTACCCCCTCATCTTAAAAGAGCTGGTACAATTATTTGTAGCCAGCTCTTTTAAAATTTAACTTTTGGTATTTATATATATTTTTTAAAAACCCAACTTAATTACTCTTTTTTGTTTTGAATATATTAGTAGTTGCAACAAGCCTTTCTCCCATGCTATACAGACCTTTAGCAAATTTATTCACCTGTTCTGCAATTAAACTTTGGTTTTCTGAAGATGTGGTTACTTCCTCAGTTGAAGCCGCTGTCTCTTCTATAATACTTCTAATAGTCATTACTGAATTAATTGTCTTTGTTTTTACATCCTCTATTTTAGATATTATATTATTTAATTCTATAATTTTTTCTGTAACAGTATCCATAGAAACAATTATTTCATCAAATGCATCTTGTGTTGAAAACACTGCCTGCATTTGCTCTTCTACAATTTTATGAACCCGTTTAGATGTGTTTATAGATGCCTCTGTTTGAAGCTTTATTTCCTTTAAAAGAGGTTTTATCATTTTTGCTGATTCCTTAGACTGAGTTGAAAGGCTGTTTATCTCTTTTGCAATTACAGAAAATCCCTGACCTGCATCTCCTGCTTTAGCTGCTTCGATGGTTGCATTTAATGATAACAAACTGGTTTTTTTAGTAATAGCACTTATGGCATCTGTAATTTTTTGAATCTTTTCCATGCTTTCATTAAGTTTTCTCGTATCTTCTGTAAATTCTTTTGTTATTTTATCTGTTTCTTTGGACTTCTTAGTTAACAATTTAATTGTATCTTTAGATTTAATGCTTAGTTTTTTTGTAGACTCTGTAATTTCCTCTACTTCTATCGCTTTAGACACAGCATAATCTATCTCATCACCAAGATTATGTATTTGTTCGGATGTTTTTTCTGCTTCGTGTGCTTGTTCTTCTGTACCTGCACTAATTTGTTCCATAGCAATTGCAACTGACTTTGCAGCTTCTGCAGACTCAGTTGAACTCTTTTTTAATTCTAAACTTTGGTTCATTATTACTTTTAAAACTTCTTTTATATCTATTATAATATTGTTAATATTTGAAACCATATAATTGAAATTTGTAGCCAATTCTCCTATTTCATTATTACAATCAACATTAATTTGTGCATCTAAATCACCTTTGCTAATAACCCTTGTAGCATCTCTAAGTTTTTTTATTGGCTTGGTAATTCTATCTGATATAAAAATTCCGGCAAATATTGCAAATGCAAACCCAAAAAATATTATAAGGATTGTTATCCAAATACTTCTTATTATTGGAGCATCAGCTTCTGAAACAGGTATTTCAACCACAATTGCCCAATCCGGCTCTCCTAAAGGTACATATGTAATTACAGCCTTTTTACCCAAAATCCCCTTTGACCTTTCGCTATTTATTTCATCCTCTTGGCTATTTTCGCCCTTTGCAAACTTTGAAATTAAATTAATATTTAAAAGGTTTTCTCCTTTTATTACACGGCTTACATCGTGAAAGGCAATAAGGTCACCCTTTCTATCCACTACATAAGCTGTTCCTTCTTCTCCTATTTCCATTGAGGCTACTACATCCCACATAAATTTTAAATTTATTTCCGCCAGCAATGCACCTTTCAAATCTCCAAGTACATCTTTTATTGGTGTTGCCAAAAGAATAATTGGCTCAAAAGACATTTCATCTATGAAAACAGAACTTATATAAAAATCTTTAGTATCTATATTAGAAAATAATTCTTTAGTATTTTCTTCTGTAAGCTGACCATCTAACGATGAGGCTAAACGTGAAATTCTGCTTACCTCATTTCCCTGATGATTTAGCAAAGCCAATTGTCTGAAAGAACTGTCAACATTGAGGAGCCTGCTCATTATCCGTTTTTGACTTTCTACATCCTCTTCTGTCAAATCACTTACAAGCACTATTGATGACATCATATCAATTTTTTTGTGAATGTAGTTTCTTACTTGTTTTACAGCTTCATCTGCAATGATATGTTGTTGATTTTCTACAAGTTCACAATTGCTATTATAGTTAATATAAGTGTTAATTGCTGAATTTCCTAAAAGAATAATTCCGCTTACTGTTATAAAAGCAATTGATAGTGTTGTAGATAAGCTTTTTAAATCTATTGTCTGTACCTTTCTTTTTATGTAATTAAAAAGCTTTAATAATTTAGCAGTTATTTTTTTCATGTCTAGATATTTCCTCCTTTATTGAGTACAGTGAAGTTATTTATAATAAAAATATATTTCTTACAAAAGGAGTACAACTTGAACACTAACTACTTTTAAAAGAAAACTTTTTGACTGGCAAATATTTATGATGCTAATGATTAAAAAATTTTAGCTTTACTTTTACAAACTTTGCATTAGAAGATATTGTATTAACAAATAATTCTACATCGGCAATATAAAATCCTCTAAAATTGTATAATTTATATAAATTTTTTTACTAATAAAAAAACTTCACCTTTCAAAAGATGAAGTTTTTTGTCTGTAAATATATAAATTTCAATTACTCTCCATAATACGCTTTCTTGTATATTTCTATTAACTCGTCTATAAGAGGATATCTTGGATTTGCAGTTGTACACTGATCTTCAAAAGCACGTTCTGCCAAATCAGGAAGCTTTGATAAAAACTCTGCTTCATTTATTCCACAATCTGCAATAGTAGTAGGCATATTAAGTTTTTTCATAAGCTCCTTTATTGCCTCAATTAAACTCTCTATTTGCTCTTCTTGAGTTTTTCCTCCAAAGTTTAAGAAACGTGAAATTTGAGCATAACGATAATCCGCCACGTATTTACCGTATTTAGGAAATGTTGCAAACTTAGTAGGTTTTTGTGCATTATACCTAATTACATGTGGTAAAAGTATGGCATTTGCTCTTCCATGAGGAATGTTAAACTCTCCTCCTAGCTTGTGGGCTAGTGAGTGATTTATGCCAAGAAAAGCATTTGTAAAAGCCATACCTGCTATACAGGATGCATTGTGCATTTTCTCCCTAGCAACACTATCAGTAGGGTCATTATAGGAACGAGGCAAATATTTAAATACAAGTTCTATTGCTTTCATAGCCAATCCATTTGTAAAATCAGAAGCAAGTACCGAAACATATGCTTCAATTGCATGTGTCAATACATCCATACCTGTATCTGCTGTTATATCTTTAGGCATTGTCATTACAAACTGTGGATCTATTATAGCCACGTCTGGAGTTAGTTCATAGTCTGCTAATGGATATTTAATATTTCCTTTCTCCTTGTCAGTAATTACTGAGAAGGATGTTACCTCAGAACCAGT
>JAAYTS010000094.1 GCA_012517995.1 Clostridium sp. | reverse complement strand
GTCTACCCCTAGTAACCTCGCTGTTTCCCTTAAACTCAACTTTTGGTTTACTAACTCTTTAAGTTTCTCTTCCCACACTGTCCCAAAGGCCTTAATTCTTCCAAACCTATATCTTGCATCTTCAGACTCATCTGGTCCACTTCTAGTATAAACAAAACCGCAGGTACAGGAAAAAGTCCCAACAGGACATTTCAAATCCGTACTGTGTGAGACTTTTAAATCACAAACAACTGGTTTTAGGTAGTGGTCTGCCGCTGCATTCAAACAAGGCCACGGTCCATCCCCAAAAGGCTTATATTCCATCTTTTTATAAAATAAATCATGAAGTGAAATTCCAAGAAAACGGGAAAGAAGCAAATGTCTGATAGGATGAGCAGTCTTGTTTTTCTTTCTTACCATATCCATTAGCCAGTTTGAATCGTTATCTGCATCAACACCGGACTGCACAATATCTAAAAATACTTCACCATAATAATCAATAAACTCTTTTATAAACTCCTTTTGATGCACTTTTCCGTTTGAAGTTGCAAATCCCATTTCTATCATCTTTGCAAGATACTGCTCTTTATACCATTCTATATCTCTCTTTTCAAAGTCGCTGTTAAGCAAAACCTAAACATCCTCTGCGAGCCTATTCAGTTTTTCAAAAACATCATCAGAGTAGTTGATAACAATATCGGGTTTTACACAGTTTTCCTCGCCAGCAGCCTTATATTCGTGTTTGTTATATCCCCTGACAGGAACCTGGCTGTCATATAAAGGAACATGATGTTTCGGGCATATCAGTACACCAGGGATTTGATGAACTCTATGCCAGTATAACTCTCCGTACTGCAACTTATCTTCTTTAGCACAGACAGGGCAGAACTTAAAATATTGGTTTAATGTAACGGAACTGGCCATGATTCCAGTCCGGCTATATACGCTTCCTCCATTTTCCCCTTTCATTGATTCTAGAACTTTTTCTGCACGCTCAGGAGGTAAAAAGGCAGAATAGAACGGGAAAAGTGTATGGATGGTTTTTAATAAGATATTCTTCAGTATACCTGGAATTAAGGGGCATATTATTAACAAGGTTCTGTATATTGGAAGGCAGGTCCATCACTGCTGTCACAGAAATTGAACTAAAAAGGTCCTGCATTGTAGCCTTATAACTTGTATTCCCGCTACGTACATGGTACCTTGCAAGGACGCTGTATAATACTTCATCCTCATAAGGCACAGGAAAAAACGTTATCATTATGTGCTACACCGCCTTGAAAAAGTCATTTTCCACCTGCTTAATAACTCCTTTTTCTTTTAATGATTCATAGGCTGATTTTTTGTTTCTCCTGCCTTCTTCCACAATAAATCTTATATCATTTTCATCCATCTTATTTGGTTTACTCTTTTCTTTTCGCTTTGGTTTATCATTGGTTGATAACATCTGTACTGCTTTTATTACAATCTCCGAAACTTCAAGACTCTCTTCACTATCTAAAACCTGCTCTACTGCTTTTTGAGCCTTTTTTGCATCAATATTTAAGTCTAATAATTTTATAATCGCCTGTTCCTTCCTGGAAAGGTTGGCTTCCTTTTCTTTTTCCTTCTGCTGCCTTTGGAGCATCTTCATTCTCATATCCCAGTCTAATGATTGCTTGCTTTTGTCCATAAATCCCAGAAAATCAATGTCTACAGTACATATATCCTCATACTTGGCGATTTCTTTAATGTTTCCTGATTTTAATGCTTCCAGCATGGGGCGGACCAATTTCAAATTATCTTTTGCAACCTGCCTAATCAGATTTGCAGTGATATCCTCTCTCCCTGAAAGAATAGCCCGTATTTGTGACATCGCATAAAGTTTTACTGCAATGTCTATGATGCCTTGTGACTCCTCATAGAGAACATCATTTAATTCCGGTGTTAATGGTACTTCCTTTTTGGTCCACTGATAGTCCCAAAGTGCATTGATTAGCAAATCCCAACTTTTATCTTTGCTCAACCTCTCCCAAACCATATCTCCCTGACCGCTGCCTCGCCTTGCCTGACGAAATTCCGATTGTAGAACCGATAATGCTTTTGTAGTTCCGATAAGTATGACAGGTACCCCGATGGTATTGACAAGGGTGACAAAAAAGTTAAGCATCTTCTCATCCCCACCGCTTTTTGCCCCATTTAAATGCTGAATCTCGTCTATGACCAATACACCCAGTCCCGTATTCCTGGCTATCTGGGATATGATAGAGAGCATATTGTCTACGGTTTTCCTCCCTACCCCAAACTTCTTATAATAGTCTGTACCCAACAGGTCGTCTACCTTATGGAAAAACTCTATGCAGAGGCCCTTCAAAGAGCCGTCAAATGGGCAGTCTAACTTAAGCCAAACCAGTTGGTACATGCTAAAATTGATATTCCTATATTGCGAATGGACAATTATCTGGGGATAAAGAGATAATACACGGTTGACAGCAGTTGTCTTACCCATTCCACTTACCCCTATAATAGTAAAGCCTGCTGCAGTAGTCCTGAAGGATTCATTGCTGCTTAACTCCCATTTCAAACTTTGTATCGCCTTATAACCGTCCTGTAGGCTTTCAGCATAGGAAGGTTTAAATGGGTTACGTGCCAGGTATCCCTGCCTTATAACCCTGCTTATCCTGCTTTCAAGGTCAAGATGAATCCCCAGGGGCTGGAAACACTGGAACAACCGCTGAACCATATGTATACGGTAGTGGTCTTCCAATCGTCTTTCCTCTGGATTATAGCGGGGATATAGAGACAGTTTCTCCACTACCTCTTCCTTAGAGTAAACCGGTGGTAGTGCTTCAATAAATGGATTCCCGCTATATTCAGGTATCAACTGTTCCTTGTATTCTGCAACTACAGCATTAGCACCGTTAGGTATTATTACTTTATTCATGGATTTTCTTTAAAGCCTCCTTTTGTTTTCTTATCAAAAG
>JAAYTS010000093.1 GCA_012517995.1 Clostridium sp. | reverse complement strand
AGCCGAGACTTAACATGTTCAATAGGGTTATAATCGTGAACATAGCAAAATTCCTGCTTTAAAATGTCTATCCTTGTGTTAAACTCATCTAATGCAAACTTGTACATCATCATGAATCTTACTAATTCTGTCTTTATTTCTTTAAAATCTTTAAAGTCTTTTAAAACTTTGTTTTTCTTAAGATCCAATTGCATCCATCTCCTATTTTTGTAAAATTATTGGTATATTAAAGATACTTCTACTACTATTTTAAATGTTAAATATGAACAAGGTATGAACTAAATAATTTTTTACTTAAAAATTTTTAAAATTTTGTTTTATGTTTTATAAATTTTACCGTTATAATATAATATTGTTAAGTTAATATTTAGGGGATGAGATGAAATTATGGTAAAGAAAAAATGCCTTTTTTTGCTTCTTTTGTGTACTTCACTGCTTCTTTCTTCAATTAGTTTTTATGCTGCATCTGAAGGAGAACAGCCTTTAGATAATGTCAGTGTTGTAAAAATCATTGGAGATGGACCTGGATATGAAAAAATAATAAAAGGTGATTTAAACAACGATGGTAAAATCAATTCATTGGATTATTCATTAGCTAAAAAGCTTCTCTTAGAAACTATCGATATTAACTCAATGGATGCAAAACAGCTTATTACTATTGACTTAAACGGAGATGAAAACTTCTCTTCACTGGATCTTGCATTATTACAAAGATATACATTGGAGATTATCAATAGTTTTCCTTCCGACGATGTTGAGTATAATGTTGGAGATTTAACAGGCGATAAAGAATATACAATAGAAGATGTACAAGCCTTGGGAAATATCATCTCAGGAGATTTAAAAGATTCTTCACCACTTACAATAATAATTGCAGATATTAATAAGGACGGAGTTGTGGATGAAAAAGATTTAGAAATTTTAACTGAAATTATTAACGGAGAATATAAAGGATTTATAGACTTTACAGATGAAGAGGCAGAAGCTAAGCATTTGGCACTGTATTTAACTGATGAAATTTTTCCACCTGAAGACTTAGTAATGGAAATTTCACAGGAACTTTCTATTATAAGGGAAACTTATGGTACCCAATTGCCTCAAATTAAAAATATTTTTCATTGGAATCACAATAAATTTAATAAGGCAAATCTCAAGGTAGAATTCGATGATGAAACCTATGAAAAAGTTATAAACGAGGAATATACTGAATGGAACCAGTTAAATATAGAATACGGTTTGGAAATCATAAGAATCCAAGATAAAGAGTGCCTGCTAATCTTTAGTGATGTTTTAAATAACGATAAACTTACTGAGCTATATAAAACACTTCCAGGAATAAAAAGTGTAATAACTTCATTTATGATTCCTTTCCGTCCTGTTCCAACGGTAGGGGTAGAGGATGTAGATGGAAACAGAAAATATACATTTATAGAAGTTGACTCTTATGGTAACACAACATCTCATGTATTTCAGTTTAATGGCGAAGATGTAGAGTACATAAATCCATATTAAAGGCTCAATTTAAAATTAAAAGAGGCAAAACTTTTGGGTTTTGCCTCTTTTAATTTTTTAAATACCGTATCATGAACTTTCTTTTTCATGCATCCTGTAAACTATATGCTGTCTATAATTTTATCAAATTCCTCTACAATTTTTTTGTAATTTTCTGAGTAGACACCTCCGCCTAATGCCAGATACGGCTTACCTCCACCTTTTCCATCAATATATTTTAAGGCGTTCTTAATCACTAAATTTGCGTTGTATTTTTTGGAAAGAGGTTTGTCCACAGCAACAACAACTCTTAATTTATCTTCAACTTTACATATAAAGCACACTATTCCCTGAATAATTTCAGAAATTCTTATTGCTTCATCCCGGATTTCATCAGAAAATTCCTCAAACACTTTTACAAAATATTTTTGCCCGCTTCCAGATGTTTTTGTGCCTTCTTGTATCTGTGATTTATCAAAAGGTTTAAATTCTGAACTTTCCTTCTTCTTAGGTGCTTTTAGTAAAGCATCTATTTTAGGTACCACATTTTCTGGTGAAACTTTTAATTTTGATGCAACTTCTTTTAATATTTTAATTTGATTTTGAGTATATTCTATTGCTGTATTTCCTGTAACTGCTGTAATTCTCCTGATACCTCTTCCAACGCTGCCTTCTGAAAGTATTTTAAAACATCCAATACTTCCAGTTGCACTAATATGGGTACCTCCGCAAAGTTCCTTTGATATTTCTCCAAACTGCACAACTCTTACACTGTCCCCATACTTGTCCCCAAAAAACGCCAAAACACCTTTTTTTATTGCATCGTTTAATGTTGTAATTTCAGTTGTAAGGGGAACATTCATTTGTATATATTTATTAACCTCTTTCTCAACCTTTTCAATTTCCTCTTCTGTCAGCTTATTATCATATTGAAAATCAAATCTTAACCTGTCTTCTTCAACTAAAGAACCAGTCTGACTTATGCTGTCACCTAAAAGCTTTCTTAGTGCACTTTGCAAAAGATGTACACTAGAGTGATTTGCCTGTATTTTTAATCTTCTTTCTATGTCTATTTTCATGTTTACAGTTGAATTTACTTTAAAAATTCCCTCTTTTACAACAGCCAGGTGTGCAAAAGTGGCGTTATCATTTTTTTGCACATCAGTAACATCTGCTTTTCCATCAGCTGTTATAATCTCTCCAATATCCGGAACCTGCCCTCCGCTTTCTGCATAAAAAGGAGTTTTGTCAGTTATTATTAATACCTTGTCCCCAGCTTTTGCACTATCTTTCTTTTCACCATCTTTAATTATGCTCAATATAGTTCCTTCACAGTCATATACTTCATAACCTTTAAACTGGGTTTGTGAAATGTCCCCTAAAACATCTTCTAATTCTTTTAAGTCTAATGCTTCCCCTTCTTCCCCACTTCCTGCTGAAGGACTTTTTGAAATTTCCTGATGCTTTTTAAATTCCTCTTTGAATTCATCTATATTTACATTTCCACCTTTTTCTTCAGCATATTCTTGTATTAATTCTATTGGTATTCCATATGTGGATACCAGCAAAAAAGCGTCCTTTCCGCTAATTTTAAAATTTTCCTTGCCAGTTATTTTTTCTAATCTTTTAAATCCATCTTTTAATACTTGCTGAAAATGGGTTCTTTCATTTTCAAAAGTAGATATTATCTCTTCTTTATTTTGTTGGAAATGTTTGTAAAAATCACTGTATTGTTCAACTACCTTCTCTAAAACTGAAACAAAATTAAATTCTTCCACCTTAACCTTTAATGTCAAGGCAGCACATTTTCTAATAAGGCGTCTTGGTATGTATCCCCTTCCATCATTAGAAGGCTTAATACCCTCTGAAAGAATAAATGAAGTTGTCCTTAAATGATCTGCTATAATCCGCATAGCTCTTTCGTTTAAACCACCTTTTGACTGCTTGGCAATTTCATCCATAACAGGTTTTAATAAATCTGTCTCATAAACAGAATCAAGTCCGTTTAAAACCATTGCCAGCCTTTCAAGACCTGCACCTGTATCTACACTTTTGAATTTTAGTGGAGTGTAAGTTCCATCTGAATTTTTATTAAATTGCATAAAAACTCCCGCATTCCAAATCTCAATATATCTGCTTTTAGTGTCAAACTCTCCACCTTCAACATAAGCCTGCCCATGATCATCGCCAGTATCATAAAAAACTTCTGTACATGGTCCACATGGTCCTGTTTCACCAGCTGGTCCCCAAAAATTATCTTCAAATGGTTGAAATACTATATGACTTTTAGGAATACCAAGGTTTTCCCATGCTTTGGCAGATTCATAATCAGGAGAAAGATTTAACTCTTTAGAACCTTCAAATACAGTAACATAAAGTTTTTCTTTAGGAATTTTAAATCCTTCCACTAAAAGCTCAAAAGCTAACGCAATAGCTTTTTCTTTGAAATAGTTGTTTATAGACCAACTTCCTAGCATTTCAAAACTAGTTAAATGATGTCTGTCACCTATTTCATCAATATCAATTGTCCTTATGCATGGCTGAATATTGCACAAATCTGAATTTGGTGGCTGTGCTTCCCCTGTAAAATATTTTTTCAAAGGAGCCATTCCTGAATTTATAAATAATAATGTCGGGTCATTTGTTGGTATTATTGATGAACCCGGAATTTTTAAGTGTTTTTTATCTTCAAAAAATTTTAGAAAAATTTCTCTTATTTCTTTACTTGTTATCTTAGGCATTTCTAACTCCTCCATACTAAATCATGATAATAAATATAATACCATATTCAAGTGGCAGCTGTAAACAAAATGTTAATTACTGTATGAATCAAACTCAATTCATTATTGCTAGTGGTACCATATTATTGTATACTATTTTTGTGTGTTCTACTATTATTAAGAGAAGGTGAAAAAATGAAACTACTTTATAAAGGTAAAACAAAGGATGTTTATCAATTAGAAGATGGAAATTATCTTTTAAAATTTAAAGACGATGTGACAGGAGTGGATGGAAAATTTGATCCAGGTGCTAACACTGTTGGATTAACTATAGATGGTGCTGGAAAATCTGGTCTTAAATTAACAAAAATGTTTTTTGAAATATTAAAGGAAAAGAACATACCAACTCACTTTGTTGACGCAAATATTGATGATGCTACTATGACGGTAAAACCTGCAACTATGTTTGGAAACGGTTTGGAAGTTATCTGCCGCTACAAGGCTGTAGGAAGTTTTTTGCGCAGGTATGGAATGTATGCAAAAGAAGGACAGGATTTAGACGCATTTGTAGAAGTAACCCTCAAAGATGATCAAAGAGAAGACCCTCCAATAAGCCAAGATGCCCTTCACATGCTCAATATATTGACCAGAGAGGAATATGCAATATTAAAAGATTTAACTGTAAAAATTTCTAATATCGTTAAAGAAGAATTAGCCAAAAAGAATTTGGAATTGTACGACATTAAGCTGGAATTTGGCAAAGTAAACGGCGAAATTGCGTTAATTGATGAAATATCAGGTGGAAATATGAGAGTGTATAAAGACGGAAAATATATTGAACCTCTTCTTTTAGAAAAACTGATGCTGCAGTAAATTATAAAGCCCTAAAGGCTTGGATTTCATCATTTCTGCCTTTAGGGCTATTATTCGGGGTTTATTATTTAGATTAAAAAATTGCAAGTCCAACTAAAATTCCTGCTATTAGACCTGCATTTGCAAGGTGATTATGCATATCATTTGCCTGTGGCACAAGCTCATCATTTACAATGTATATCATTGCTCCTGCTGCAAATGCTAAAGAACCACTTATAAAAACAGGAGATATTGCCAAAAACGCCATTCCAATTGCAGTTCCAATAGGAGTCATCAAACCTGCTGTAAGTACAAATAGAAATATTTTGCCAATAGAAACTCCACCTGCTTTTAAAGGTCCTGCAATAGCCAAACCTTCTGGTATATTGTGAAGGGCAATTGCTATGGCAATGGAAAGTCCTAATTTTTCACTTGCTTCTAAGCCCGCCCCAATTGCAAGCCCCTCTGGTATATTGTGAAGAGCAATTCCGAATAAAATAAGATATCCCATTCTTTTCATAGAATTATCTAATTCTGTAAATTTTTCAGGGTTTTCTACTGCTATATCTTCTTTACCAGACATATGGGAATGGGGAACAATGGTATCTAATAAAAGCATCATAGCCGCCCCAAGTATAACTCCCACAACTGCACTTATCATTGAACCTAATGCTACTGCCTGAGGGATTAGTTCAAAAAGTGAAATTGCCATCATAATACCGCCTGCAAAACCTAAAAGTGTAGCTAAAAGTTTATTGCTAGGTTTTTTTATTATAAATAATGCTACAACTCCTAAAACCGTTGATGTTCCAGCAAAAAAACTATAAAGTAAAGCTTCCATAATTGTATTCAACCCCTTTTATTTTATCTGAAATAAAAAACAGAATTATTGATAATTATATACCAATTCTATTTTTATTTAAACAATTTTTAAAAACTAACACACTTTCTAAAAATAATGTTTCCTAATTAAAAAAGGAGCTAATATAGCCCCTTTTTTTAATATTTACTTTAAAATATTAGCTAATTTTCAACTGGAAATTTATCTATAATTTCTAATAAATATCTGCTTAAAATTGTTGCGTCAAGAGAATTTATTATTCCATCACCGTTTAAATCTGCATTATCAAGGTTTGCATTTGGTGCAGATAATTCCAATATATGCCTTCCCAATAGTGCATAGTCCAGAGAATTAATTACTCCATCATCATTAATATCACCGTATGATACTTGTTTTGGTGGTGGTGTCGTTGGTGGTGGCGTCCTTGGTGGTTCTGTTGGCTCTACTACTGGAAGACCAGTAAATTTTACATTGTCCACCATAAACGAACCTGCATTGGCATTCATTCCTGCAAAGTGTATTGATATGATTTTATCTAGATTCAATCTCTTGTTGCCATCTGCTCCAGGTGGTTGCCAATCTGACCTTGGTGAAAACTGGCTCATGGATATTTCTACTGTAGTCCAGCTGTTCCTAGGACTTATTACGTATTCCCATTGCTCTCCATCTTCTCCTGCTATGGAACCTTCTTCAACTAACATAAGCCTTACTTGGTTATTTGTTCCTTTAATGTCAAATGACATTCCTGTTGCCTTTGAGATATCTGTGCCTACCATGCTTTTTAGTACTCCCCAGTATCCAGAAGCTGAGCCTTTATAAGTTACTTCCATTGCACTTCCGCCACCATCTCTTGCTGCTTTTGCTGCATCAACTGATGCACCTTCTCCATCATAAGTTATCCAAGAAAAAGCACCTTCAAAACTATCTATTAGAAGATCTCCTTCTTGTATTGGAGGAGTTGTTGGACCTGCTGTTGGTTCTGTTGTTGGAGGTGGTGTTGGACCTGGGCCACTGCTATCTTCTAAAAGATTAGGGAAGTTACCAGTTAAATATAATAAAGTCATAAGTCTTAAAGAGTTTCCATAGTAGTGATAATCTCCACCATCTTTAACTGCTATTGTTTCATTATAAAGTTCTTTAGCATATTTTAAGTCTGAACCAGTCATTGATGCTGATGCTACAGGTCCTATAAAAGTAGCATTATGATATTGACCTGTTTTTGAACCCTGTATAGTATATCCATCCACTATACCAGTTGCGCCGCCTTGTTTTTTAAAGAAATCAGCTATTAAATCGCAATTGTTCTTTGCCCTTGTATCCCCAAACCATGAATAGTCAATTGCAGTTCTCCAAGGATAACGTGCAGCATCATAGCTATAATTATATCCCATACCACTTGACTGTGTACCATCTGCTGTACACCAGTCAGGCACAAGACCTGTACCGCCGTTTAGTCTGTTAACTTTATCAATTATTTCGTAACATTTGTCTGCAACCCTATTCCATCTGCTGTCTCCTGTAAACTGTGCAAATACTTTGTACCATGCAGGTGCAAAATAAGATGGGTTAGTTACTTGTGAGCCACCCCAGGTATCTCCTGGTTTTAATACATATGTACCTTGCTCAACACAGTAATTGTATAGATTGTTTATTAAATTTGTCGCTTCTTGTCCGTAATTATATCTACCAGATCCCCATTTTTTGCTGGCAAATACTAAGGCAAGAGCCATATCTTCATCTGCGTCTGAAGCACAATCTTTTCCACCAGAGCCAACTATATTTCCATTGCTGTCAATTTGCCATCCCATAAGACCATTACCATTGTGATAAGTCTTAACATATCCGTACAAATCATCAAAAAGGGATTGGTCGTCAAAATATACAGCCAATATCATACCATATCCCAGACCCTCTGATACAGTGTCAAAATTTGTACCTGCATCTCTTTGTACTCTTCTAAATCCTCTTGCACCATTAGATGTTATGTAAGTAGCTTTCCAGTCTTCCCACTCTGCTAAAAGCATTGAATTAGCCGCTGATTGATCATCAGCAAGGGAGCTATACCCATACTTATAAGTTGCGTTGTAGGGAAATTTGGATGATGAGGCATTTACCTCAATAAGACCATTTCCGGTAAATACCACAAATGATGTGAACAGCATTGCTAGTACCAAAAAAAAGATACCAGTCTTTTTCATTTTTTTCACCAATTTTATTCCTCCTTAAAATTAATTTCTATTTTCACTTGCCTTTCAATAATGTGTGTAATTTGAAGTAAGTTTATGTAAAATAAATTATTTTTTACACAGCAATACCGAAATAGCAAGTTAAAATCATTTGCTATGAAATTACTAAAAATATAATTGCATTGAAGATAATTGCATTGAAAACAAATTAGAATAAAAGATCTACAACGAAAACTAAAATACTGATTATATAAAAACCTTATTTTTAATTATTATATCAAAATAAATCTAACTTTTCAAAAAATTTTTTTTACAAAATTACCTAAAAATATCCCGCAATTTTTCATTACGGGATATTTTTATATGCATAATTAATATAAGCATTTGTTTTGTTATCTCTCTACTGGAAACTCTGTTATTATTTCCATTATATATCTTCTCATAATCGTATAGTCATTAGTATTTATAATACCATCTCCATTTAAATCTGCTGCCTCTATTGGCACAACAAAACCATCAGTTATCTCAAGAATGTATCTTCCTAATAAACTTATATCTAATGAGTTGACTACTCCATCATCATTTAAATCTCCGTATAAGAATACTGGATTATTATTACCATTATCATCTCCCAAATCTCTTCCATTAGGTGGGAAATTTGGCGTAACACTCATGGATAAATCTCCAAAAAACCTATAAAGACCCGCACATGCACCAACTAATGCAGCATTGTAATCTATTGTAACTTCATTATAAATATAGTCATGTGTAACATCTATATGGTTATCACTTCCGTCAGGACCGCCAACTAATGCGCCATATAGTACATGTTTATGTGGAGAAGGGTCTTCAGCATGAGTAGTACCTGAAGCTGCCCTATGATGTGGAAATTTTACTGAATTGTTGTTATATCCAACTATGTAGCAAAGATTTTTAGGGTTTTTTCCTAATAAGTAATCCATCTGTCCCCTTGCCCATTCACCATATTGAGATGGTCTGTCACCATTAGTGTGCTTGTCATATACCAAAACTGCAAGCTGGGTAGCAGTATTATACCTTGCAGAACCCCAACGGTCTAAAAATGTATATCCAGCTGGTGTAATGGTTCCCATTTGCCCTGTCATCCAGTTCTTCCCTAGCAGTTCTACTTGGCTCCAAAAATCTATTTCTGTCCATTGATTCATACCTGAAAGTTGCTTTAGTCTGTCTTCAAAATTATTGCTGTTTTTATCATATTTATCGTTTATTTCAGCCAGGATACAAGCTGTTCCCACCCAAACATTATTCCAGCAATGTGTCCACCAAGGTGGTGCATAATAATCATAATATTTAAATGCTTCATCTAAATAAAAATCCTCTTGAGTAGCTAAGTAAAGCCAAGCTGCAGCCCAACAGTAATCATCTTTCCAATCAGTTGAATCGTAATAAACTCCAGTTCCATCTTTAGTAACTGCTTTATTATTTGAATATGCAAAATTAAATAAAGCTTTTGCATAATCAAGACTTTTTTGTGCATATTGTGGATCTTCATCTTTAAAATTCATATAGTTTATTGCAAGAGAAGCAGCTGCCCCTGAAATAGCGTCTGTGGCAGGTAATTCTTCTGTAGCAAACCATCCTCTTCTAAACATGGTATCATCTTCAGGTGCATTCCAGTATTGATGGTCTATATCCCCATCTCCTACTTGATAGCAGTGAGCTACTACTTTACCTGAGGAATCTCTAAATGTAACTTTCATAAAATAGTCATTAAAATATCTTAAAATTCTTTTCATATGGACATCTTGTCCTAACTCTTCAAACTGTTCTCTGAACTCATAAAATCCCCAACCTAGTGTAGAGGCACTATATACCTGTGGCATTCCGAATTTTACATGGTCACCAGCATCATGAAACCCTCCAGCAACATCAACAGTTCCATCTCCATCAGGGTCTAGTATGTTTTTGTATCTGCTGATATAACCACTTGACATATTGGTATTTGTTGAATCTAAAGGAAGTTTTGCATCATAGACATGACAGTCATCTCTCCAACTTAGTAAACTGTTTTCTGAAACCTCTGTGCCACACATATTGGCATCATACAAAAACATGGAATACTGTAGTGCCCTTGCGTAGTCATACTGTGCTGAAGCGTTGCTTATCCCCCCTCCGGAAATTAGTGTAGCCACCAGGATAACTAAACTGATAATCCAAGCGCCTGTCCTTTTTTTGTACATTTTTTCCCCCATCCTTTCAAAAAAATTCTCTTTTACTTAATTGTAATATATTTTAATACCTCAATCAACGAATATATTTTTTATATAGTTGTTAAGCTTTCAAGGAAAAATCTTAAAATGGTAAACTTTTTATTAACCTTTAGAATTACTGCAATAGCCTCCTCTTTTGTCAATTCCTTATGCTGTAGGTTTTTACCACTGTTTTCATTACCATTTTCATCATTAGGAAACATATCTAAAAGCCCGTTCCATACCCTACTGCTTCCTTTTCCCAGCCTCCAGACAGTTAACCCTGAGAGGTTGTGATTTTTTACAATGTTATAGTATTTTATATAAAGACTTTCTGGTGTCTCAAAATGATATTCTATTTCAACAGGCACATCCCCATTTTTAATAAGTTCTTTTCTTTTCTCTACAGAAATATTGTTTGAAGATACAATTTTTCTATAAATTGCAGGCTTATCTAAGTATTCCTCTTTAGAGTTAACCATTTCAATAGAAGTTAATTCTGGTCTGTAAAGCTCATAGTAAAAATAATCTTTTCCACCCACACTCTTTTTATACTTAACCCATTCCATTCCTACTATACTGATTCCAAGAATGATATTGTCAGGATTTTTAACTATTTTCAAAAGTTCTTCTACCGCCTCCTCAACTTTCCAAAGAGGCTGTACATAGGGCTGGTTGTTATATGAAGATTCTATTGTCTTTACCTTTCCGTGAAGCTGTGCAGGTACATTATCTTTACTGGTGTATTTTTGAAGGTATCGATAATCATATGCCATAAGAATAATATAATCCGAAATCTTCTCTATTTCAGCTATATCATAGCCGTCAAAATACCCTCCCACATTAGTAGGATGAACAATAACCACCAGCAATTTATCTCCAAGGGCATCTTTTAATTTTCTTATAAAATTGTTGTATTTTTCTTTTAAACCAGTTCTTTTAGAAACACTGTAATAATTGGTGTTAAAAGAATCCCTAAAGGCTTCAAAGTCCAAAACCACCCCATCAAATTTATATTTATCTACTGTATTAACTATTGGCTGTATTATGTACTTGTCCCAAGAGTGATAATCCATGTTTAAAAATTCAATTGCAGCATTTTTGTTGTCCTTATATTGTTCAGCATCAAAATAAATAGAAAACAATGCTTTTCCGTTGGGAAAACCCTTTTTATAATCATCTTTATTTCTCAAATCCGGCTCTGTTTTAGGAATTTTTAAAGAGGAACCTGCACTAATTAAATTGGAATCGCCTAATTCATTATACTCGGCAATAAGAAAATGTGGAACTTCAAACTTTCTTGATATTGAAAAAAGAGAGTCTCCCGGCTGTACTATGTACTCAAAATGTTCTCCCTCCGCTATTTTGGTTGGAAAGCCATATTCAGTTCTATTATCATATGGACTTATGCCAAAATACATTTTATCTGTAAATTGAATTATACCTTCATTATTTCTTGCAAGCCTGCCCCATTGAAAATACATGTGATTGTTATCATTTAAATTTTCTTTTATCTCTTGGTATTCTAAATCACTGCTAATAGCGAAAAATGGATTGACCATGGTTGCTGAATAAACTGGCAAACAGTATGTAAATATAAATGATATTATTATTAAAAATATATATTTTTTCATACCTTCCCTCCGTTTTTATCAATAAAGGCTATATATACTTTTGTTTTAGTATAATATATTTTTTTTATAGTGGCAATATATACCGAAGCAATAGCACATGAACCTTACATAAAACATACAATAATATTAAAAATTTAAGAAAGGAATGAAATATATGCATAATTTTTGTTCATACCCATGTACTCAAAATTTACAAATGTATAATCCTTATAATGTGTGTCCTTATCCCTGCATGCCCAATATGATAATGTACAATCCTGACTTTTGGAATCAGTTCTCCCACCAATATTCTTTTTCTCATCATAATGATGATGATTACTTTATTCAGTTAAAAGATTATGGTCCTAATCCCTTTGTAGTTAATATTGAAAAAGCCACTAAGCAAAACCAAAATTATCGCACAGCTCTTTGGACAGGAAAATACTTACAACTTACTTTGATGAGTATTAATGTTGGAAAAGATATAGGACTTGAGGTTCACCCTGATCATGACCAATTTATACGCATTGAAGAAGGTCAGGGAGTTGTTAAAATGGGGGATTCTAAAAATAAACTGGATTTTCAAAAAAGAGTCAGTGATGATTACGTCATCCTTATACCTGCCGGCAAATGGCATAATTTAATCAACACAGGCAATAAACCTCTAAAACTATACTCTATATATGCACCTCCTGAGCATCCCCATGGTACTGTCCAAAAAAACAGAGAAGTTTTAGAAGCCGCTGAACAAAAACAAAGCTAACAACAAAAACACTTACCATACGAATAAAAAAATTAGGTGGAGGCTTAATTCTAAAGTTCCTCCACCTATCTTGTTAATAAAAACTTAAATGATTTTTTAGTCTATCTTTCTGTATTATTCATTGCTCTAGCATCTTTAACTCTAATTTCATACTTTCCTGAAGGGGTAGGATAAAGCTCAATAATTTCTAAGCTATTTTCCTTTGAACTAGAAAAACAAAAAACTCTCACATTTGAATCTAACACCAGTAAATTAAGTTCTGTGCTTTCACTTAATAAATCCTCCTTAAGAATTTCTTCACCTACTGCTTTGTATTCTGCCACCTCACTGCCGCTTTTAGACAAATGTTCTTCAGATGCCAACATATCTGCCATAGTTGTACTTCCTAAGATGAAAGCAACATACAAAGCAAACACCGTCAAACTTGGCAATAGTTTTTTTACCATAAAACTCCTCCCTTAAAAAATTTTTTATATTTTAATATTTTAAATATTAACTAATTTATTTTGCATATGAAAATATTGTATGATTAAAATAGTAATTTGTCAAACTTTACTTGATAATAAAGTAAATTTTGATATACTATGTTATGTAAATATGCATATATGTATTTTTTATTTTTTTGTACATTAATTATAAAAAACAAATAAAATACCAAGTGCAAGATTTTGAAATAATAAAATAGTAATTTGACTTGCTTTATACTTTTAGCAAGTTCATAATCTAATTATAAACGCACTTAACATTGTGATTGCATTTTTTACCTAAGTAATATAATTTTTAAATTTAAATTTTACTAAATTTAAATTAACAATTACTGCCCTTAAACATTTGCAGAAAAAATTGCATATGCATATTATGAATACCTTAATAAATTTGTTTTATGCAATTTTTTATAATATCATTTTGTATTATTTAGGAAAGGAGGGTTTATTTGTGATAAGATTTTGTTTTAAAAGTTTCTTTTTAGTACTTATTTTTCTTTTAATTACTGTTTTTTCTTTATCTTTTTTTTCATCTGTAACTGCTGCTCCCTTATATGGAGATGCAAATTATGATGGAGCTATCAATTCTTTAGATGCTACTTTAATGATAAAGCACATTTTAGATATCTCTAAAGTAGGTGATGAATCAATTATTGATCTTAATGGTGATGGTTTTGTTAACTCAAATGATTATACTTTATTAAACAGATATATACTAGAAATTATTTCTGAATTTCCTGTTGAAAATTCCAATCCACAGCCTACTTCTACACCTAAACCTGAATTCCATGTTTTTCTTTTACTAGGTCAATCTAATATGGCTGGATACCCCCAAGCTCTTCCTCAAGATAAAGTAAAAGATGAACGTGTACTTGTATTGGGATTTGATGATAATCCTGCAATTGGGCGCCGAAAAGATGAATGGGATGTGGCATGCCCGCCTCTACATGATAATTGGAGTAATGCATTAGGTCCTGGAGACTATTTTGGTAAAACCATGATAGAACACGTTCCAGATGGTGGTACTATTGGTCTTGTGCCATGTGCTATTAGCGGTGAAAGAATTGAAACCTTCATGAAATCCGGAGGCAGCAAGTATAACTGGATTGTTCAGCGTGCAAGAATTGCGCAACAAAGCGGTGGAGTAATAAAAGGGATTATATTCCACCAAGGTGAATCAAACAATGGAGACCCTAGCTGGCCTAACAAAGTTAAAACTCTAGTAGAAGATCTAAGAACTGATTTGAATTTAGGAGAGGTTCCATTTATAGCAGGTGAACTACTTTATAGTGGTGGCTGTGCTGGTCACAATACTTTAGTAAACCAATTGCCTTCAGTAATTAGTAATTGTTATGTAGTATCTGCAAATGGACTGGTTGTAGATCCTTCTGATACAGCTTGGAAACTTCATTTTAGCCGTGATTCACAGGTTATTTTGGGTAAGAGATATGCTGAAAAAATGATTGAGGCTTTAGGTTGGTAATTTTAAAAATCTAAAATTTAAAAATCCATAATAAAATAACTACTCGGGAAAGAAAAGGGGAGCTTATTCCTGAGTAGTTATTTTATATTTTATTGTTTTTAAGAATATAAACTTTTTAATTTAGAATTACCAACCCCAGCCTTGATTCCAATTGTTGCCGCCTTGGTTCCAGTCCCAGCCGCCTTGATTCCAGTCGTTGCCGGCTTGGTTCCAGTCCCAGCCGCCTT
>JAAYTS010000261.1 GCA_012517995.1 Clostridium sp. | reverse complement strand
CGGCCATCCCGCACTATGCAAAGCTGCTTCAGCTAGGTTTGGAAGATATAATTTCCTAAGTTATCCACATAATTTTGGTGTATAATATAAATGAGAAAAGAAAAAAATTAAAAAATGAAAGGATGATGAACATGACCAACTTGAAGGAGCTATTTGCAAACAACAACAACTCTATGGAGGTGAGCAACAGAAGCAATCAGCTAGGCAGCACTGCAGAACTTACAAGAATATCAACTGACATCGCAAGAGAGATTCTGAAACGAGCAGAAGCTGACGCTGAGAAGTATCAACAATTAATATTAGACAGTCAAAAGTCACACGATGTGATGGACCAACTAATCAATGAAATCTACGACCTAAAACAAGTTGATATTGAATTTCTGAAAGCTGAAAGCGAAGAAGTACTTGACAGAATGATTAAGTCACAACAATCAAAAAGAAGCCGCGCGAAATCCAAAGAGATGACGTTTGAAAACTATCTGACAATGCTAACAGGCGCCGTGGCAGAGAACTTACTCAGGATTGCAGCCAATAAGCCTAAGTCAGCAGGCGGCGGCGGGGCAAGACGCAGGACAGTAACTTACAGCGAGGAAGAGCTTGAAGCATTCAAGCACGACCCTGAGGCACTGAGGCGAGCACTCAGAAACGTACAATCAAAGAAGTCCATCTATAAGTCAAAAGCTGACTTTGACCCTAAGTCTGAAAGATGGCAAGAGCTTATAATGGTTGAAGAGCAGCTGAAGGCTATAAGAGACGGACAAACTATTGAAGCAGAAAAGGCAATCGAGAAGACAAATCAGCTAGAAGAGATGCTGGCGACTATAGATATTAGTAGTTTGAAAGCCACAGACGCGAAAGAAATGTTAGATAGCATTAAGCAAATGCTATCAACAAATAAAAATTGAAAGGATGATGATGACAATGGAAAAAGGATTTGCACAAGTGCCGCTTGAGCGGTACGATGAGCTTATAAGAATAATGGATGAGTTTAACAATATTGCGAAAATTGAAGCTGATTGGAATGGTGAGCCAGCATTGAAAATTGACCTTAGTAAACTGGCAGCAAGGCTCAATGAGAAGTTTGAGCAATCAGAGTTTGCAGGTAAGTGGATAATGAAGGATATGAGTGATTACAAGGAAACTGTGTGGGGCGTATTCAAGAAAATCGACGCCGACGAAAACCAAGCGTAGCTGCTTGGTTTTCTTTTTGGCTTTTAGCGCGGCACGACTCCTGTCGTCTAAGGCCACTAATTAAGTGCAGCATAGTTCAAGCTAATCGACGCTGCGAAGAAGACTATCAGCGAGGTCTCATTTCGGCTGACTGAAGCTGCATACAAGACTGTAGATAGTCTCAGCAAATCTACGCTAAGTTAAGCTGCAGCAGCTTTATTCATAAAAATAAATTGCTTAAGTCGTCCGCGTAAATATATGTTATAATATATGTATAGGAGGTGATTACATGCATAAAAAAGTACTGCAGCTTATGGCGGAACACATGAGCTGTGACAATGCGTCAGCACCAAACGCAATCTACGATGCAGTATATGAGCTACTATGCGACAACAATATTGACGAACAAGTAGCTGAAAAGATTGCAGACGCTGCGTTTGAATTAGCGTCATCAATGGTTGCTTACGCTGGCAAGTACATCTAATGATTGCAGCCGCTTGATTGCGGCTGCTTTCTTTTTTGCTTTTAATGCTGCACATTTCGTTTCTAGTTGACTAACGTTGTTATGGCAAGGCTTCGCTCAGGCTGACTGAAGCTGTCCACAAGGCTGTAGATACACAACCCGGTTCAGGCTGACTGCGGCTGCATCAACTCTATTCGGAAGTTATATTTGCTTAAGTCGTCTGCATGAATATATGTTATAATATAATTGGAGGTGATATAATGTACAATATAATTATAACTAAATATGCTGACAATGATTACAGCATATGTGTGACTGACGACGTTGAGGACGTCAACAGTGGTCACAGCGTCAGAGGAACACTGACAGAAGTACTTGAAGAATTAGATGTTGAAAGCTTAAACATATTGAAAGAAGTTGCAAGCAATATAAAACTGTAGGAGGATGATAAAATGAAAACAATGATATTTGGTTACGCAGGACCCATCAGCGGTCTACGGAAAGCTTTGGATGAGTATATTGAACAGTTAAACCTTTCAAACGAAGATGACTCGCAAGGTATGGGCGTTTGTGACTTCTCAGGATACTGTTCAAGTCAGTGCCGATATTACGGCAGCGGCTGTGAGATGTTCTAAGCCGGCGATACACCATCACTAACAGACGCAGTGCAGCGTCTGTTAGTTTTTTGCTTTTAACGACTGATAGTCACTTATAGTTGGTTGTTACTTTTAACACAGCTGAGTGCTGACTAACCAAAGCTGATTGCTTTTATGCAGTTACGCACGTTACTAACAAACCATAGCTGCCACAGTGAGACCTGGTTCAGGCTGACTAAAGCTGCTGCAGCTATATTCAGAAGTTATATTTGCTTAAGACATCCGCGCTAATATATGATATAATATAATGAGGAGGTGATTATATGGTTATATTTGACGTCAAAAATGGCCGCGACCCAAAAGCAGCTGCTGACTTTATTAAAGCGTTATCAGATGAGGTTATAAATAATATAGCTGATGGTTGCGACGTAACTATAACTGTTGGCAACGTTCAGCTCAAGGCCTATGACCACGCAGCATTGATTCAAGGACTGCAAGACGCTGTTCAGTACTTCCAGTCTGAATTAGAAGGCTAATATCGATTAAAGTTGACAGTCTTAAATGACTGTCATCTTTTTTTGCTTTTAACACGGCTTTTCGCTGGCTAACTAAAGCTGACTGCTTTTATGCTGCGCAGCTTTGTATTGACTGGTCAAGGCTGATTATAGAGTATTCTGAACATTCTGAATAATATGAATATTCAGACAATTCTGAATATTTGCGCAGCTGCGCTTTGGCTGACTGAAGCTGCACAAGCAACTGAATATTTTGAATATTCAGACAATTCAAAACCCTTCTCCCCCTAGCGGGCTTTGTTTATAGAGGCGTGGGCTATTCCTCTTTACCCCCGCAGGGGCCGGGGGTTTTTATTTCCCCCGGAATGTTGTTGTCTAATTGAGCTAGCTTGATTTAGATTTACTTATCTAGAAGTTTTTCTAGCAGGCTTATTACATAGTCTGTAGATATTTTTTCATCTTGGTTCTGTAGATGGTCTATCAAGTCGTTTATGTCGGATTTTCTGACGACTGTTTCTTCTATTGGTTTAATGTTTTGCTTATGTTCTAGGAGCATTTTTTCAATCTCGCAGGCTTTTTGGTATTCAACGTTGTCTTCTATTTTTTCAGTCGCGTGTTGTACCAAGCACTTTTTAGACTGAATCGACTTTATTGCTTTTAGCGTTTCGTCGTAATCTAGAAGTTCGATATCGCTTTTTGTCATTTTAGGAACCGGAATTGTTTTAGGCTCGAAGTAGTCGCGAACTTCTTTTAGCAGTTGTTCTTGCTGCAAGATTTCGGTCATTAGTTCGTCGTAATCTTTGCGGCTTTTTTGTTTTTTAAGCCTGGACTTTCTTGATTGAATACTTCTTAAGGCTTTTTTGACTTCTTCAACATTCGCATAGCTTTTAGCAACTTTCTCAACATTCTTTAACATGTTAATCATCCTTTCAATTTTTAATTTTTGCTTTTATACAACTTTATTAAGTTGTACTTTTTTTGAGAATGTTTAAAGTTATTCTAAAAGCTAGCTCAATTAGACTGATATTAAGTTGTCAAAGAACAATAGCTTAATTATATTATAATATAAAAATATAAAAAAGTAAATAGCTATTTTAAAAATTATTAAAGTTTTAATATTCTGAATAATATAAATATTCTGAATAATTAAAATATTCTGAATAATTAAATTATTCTAAATATTCTGAATAATTAAAATATTCTGAATAGTCCAAAAATTGCCAGAATATTCTGACAATTTCAGCGCGCCCCTAGCGCCGCGTCACTGGATTTATGGAATACGGGAACTATTAGTCCAGAAATTACGGGTTTATAAATATATATAACGCGCGTACATGTTTAAAATGATTATTACAAGTCCGTGATGAGGCGCCCCGGGGTTTTATAAGGGCCTTATTTAAGGACCGATATTACGAGTCCGTGAATGTACTCTTTTGCAATAATTGTGCTATTGTAGTTCTCAGCTGCGTATAATATATTTGAGGGGGTGAACAAATGATGATTAAATGCCGCAGGTGTGGCCAAGAAAAAACACCTCATAAAACCAACAAACATTTATGTGAAGATTGTGTGAAAGCTGAAAATAATCGAGTAGCACACTACAGACGCCACAATTTCAATTGGATTGATGTAGCTAAAGAAGCAGAATTAGAACTGTGGGAACGCCAGCCCGCTGAGACTGACAGAGAATGGCAGGTCTGGTTGGCTTACAGGGACATATACCCCAGCAAGAGACCGTCGTATCGGCAGGTCGCGGAGCAACTAGGAACTACTGTAGCTGTAGTTAAAAAGGTAGGAGCCCGATGGGACTTCCCAGTGAGGCTGCAGGCCTGGGCCAAGTATGTAGATAATCTAACGTTGCAGCAACGCCAGCAGGAGATATTGGACATGAATAAGAAGCATATTGAAATGGCCACGGCGTTGAATGAGAAGCTAGCTACTGCGATAAATGCTATTGACCCGTATGAGTTGACACCTAGAGATATTAAGGGGCTACTTCAACTATCTGCAGAGTTAGAGAGGAAAGCTAGGTTACACAACCCTGACGTATTACGACCCGAGCTTGCGGATGAAAATCCTTACTTGAAGGAGAGTCCTACGAAGACTGAGGACCTCAAAGAGGTTCTGGATATACTGGTTAAAGCCAACGTGTTCAAGGCTATTGGGGTGAGGCAGACTAAGACTACGGAAATTGTAGTTAAGGAGGATTGATGATGACGAAGGTGTGCAACGTATGCGGAATTCCCAAGCCACTGTCTGAATTCCCTAAGAATGGTAAGTTCAAAGATGGGTCGACGCGGTACAGAGCCGATTGTAAAGAGTGCTACAACATCAGTAGGAAGATCAGCAGGAAGCGCATGACCAAGTTCCTGAATAATACAAAGCACCGCACCGGCGAGGAGGACGGGTATTCCTTCGAGGATTGGAAAGATGCGATGTTGTACTTCAGGGGAGAGTGTTCATATTGCGGCAGGAAGCAATCTAGGAGTGTAAGGCTCACGAAGGACCATGTAGTTCCGGTGAATAAGGGTGGTAAGACAGTGAGGGAAAATATTGTGCCAAGTTGTGAACGCTGTAATAGTTCTAAATCCGACTCTGATTTCGAAGAATGGCATGTGAAGCAGAAGTTCTATAGCGAGGATAGGAAGGAGAGAATTGACAAGTGGCTAAAGGGGGTGAGGTAAATGACGATTAATAGAAAGCGGCGAGGGACACTTAAGGTATGCCACGTATGTAAGGAAGAAAAGCCCCATGCTTCATGGAAGGCTTACACATGTGATGAATGTCTCAGTGCGGGGTATAAGTGGTGTAATGAATGTAAGAACGTTAAACAACTGACTGATTTCAGCTTACAAAGAGGTAAACCAGCTTCATGTTGTAAACCTTGTAAGACTGTGAGGAGCCAGAGGAGCTATGATAAGACTGGGTATATGGATAAGCCCGAGGTTAAACAGAGACGTAAGGAAGCTAAAGATAAATATTATAATACGCCTCATGGCAGGGCTAAGGTCAATAAGTTAGTTAGGGATAGACAACGTAATTTGTATAATACAGATGAGGCATATAGGAAGGCCAGGATAGTTGAATGCCATACTAGAAGGTCAGCTGAGGGGACGTATACTGCGGATGAGTTTAAGGCAGTAAAGGAAATGTTCGAAAATAAATGTGCGTACTGTAGTTCTGATGGGGATATCACCGTTGATCACTTACTTGCTATAGCATGCGGGGGCACCAACTATATTGAAAATATAGTTCCTTCCTGCTTATCTTGCAACTGTAGTAAAGGAGCTAAAGAGTGGCGTACATGGTATAAAGAACAGGTATTTTACTCGCCTATTAATTATAGTAGATTAGAATGGTACGAAAAAGGAGGTGATGCCAATGCCAAGCAAGATTGATTTAACGAACGTTGATGTTATGGCTTTACAGAAAGCGCTAACACCAAGATTGACAAAGTATATACCTTATTCACCTACTCCGAAACAGAGAGCATTCCTATTGATGAATGACGTTAAGGAAATCCTGTACGGCGGCTGACTGGTGCCGCTGGGGGAGGCAAGTCAGTTGCTCAGCTGATGGGCGCACTACAGTTTGTAGATATCCCCGGATACTCAGCTATACTGTTTAGAAGGACGTACGCTGACTTAGCTTTGCCAGGAGCGCTGATTTCTATGTCGAAAGAATGGCTAATGCCCTTTGTAGAATCAGGGGAGGTCAAGTGGTCAGAGAAGGAAAAGAAGTACACATTCCCATCTGGTGCAACATTAGCGTTCGGATACCTAGAATCTGATAATGACTGTTACCGCTATCAGGGCGCTCAGTTTCAGTACATTGGTTTTGACGAGACAACCCACATAAGCCCTAATAATTATAGGTACTTGTTCTCCCGTTTACGTAAGCCAAAGGGCTTAAAGGTGCCGCTGAGATTCAGGGCCACTGCGAACCCGGGAGGCGAATATGGAGACTTTTACTACCAGAGATTCTTCATAGAAGGGGAAGAGGCAGGTAGGATATTTATACCTGCTGGACTTACAGATAATCCATACTTGGATGCTGAACAGTATAAAGAGTCACTTGCAGAACTAGACCCGGTAACTAGAGAACAATTATTAAACGGTAACTGGGAAGTACGCGAAAAAGGTGATATGTTCTCAAGGGATTGGTTTACTATAGTACCTGCCAACAGCATACCAGCTACGGCTAAGAGAGTTAGGTTCTGGGATATGGCTTCTACAGACCCCACTAAACGTAAGGGTAAAGGGAGAAAAAGAAATCCTGACTACACTGTAGGTTTCAAACTTGCACACCATCAAGGATTGTACTGGATAGAAGATATAATAAGGGTTCAGAAGAGCCCACATGATGTTGAGAAGATTATCTCTGAGACAGCAATTAATGATGGATATGAGTGCGCCATAAGGATGGAGCAGGAGCCGGGTTCTTCTGGAGATATTACTATAGACCATTATGCTAGGAACGTTCTCAATGGGTATGACTTCCAGGGAGTTAGGTCTACAGGTTCTAAGGTAGAAAGAGCAGAGCTTGCATCATCGGCTGCGCAGGGTGGGAGAGTCTTTATGTCTGCTAGGTGTAGAAACATGACCGCATTCTTTGATGAGGCCGATGTGTTTCCTTATGGAAGTAACGATGATACTATAGACGGATTCTCTGGAGCATTTACGTACTTCAGAAATAAGGTGTTACTAGTAGGTCCTACGAGTCTAAAGAAATCTGGAGGGTCTTACTGGAGTAGGATGAATAGATAGGAGGTGAATGATTTTGGAAAGGATTAATTATAAACAGCTGGGCTCAACAGGTCTGCGAAGATATGGCGGATATGTGTATGAAGAGTTCCTGCCTATGCTCAGATGGCCAAGAGCAGGCGATATATATCAAGAGATGGCGGATAATGACCCAGTTGTGGGCGCTATATTGTACTTGGCTGAGATGCTGATACGCAACGCCGAATGGTCAACAGAAGCAGCGTCAGATAGCCCTGTAGATATAGAAGCAGCGGAGTTCCTGTATTCTTGTATGCATGATATGGATACGTCATGGGCTGATACAATATCTGAAATATTATCTATGCTAACTTATGGGTTCAGTTTCCATGAAGTTGTCTATAAGATTAGACGAGGACCTCATGAGAGAAATAGTAAGTTCAGGAGCAAATACTCAGATGGCAGAATAGGATGGAGAAGATTGCCTATCAGATCGCAAGCCACGTTGCACGAGTGGATGTTCGATGATGAGGGAGATATTAAGGCGTTTGTCCAACACAATCCTAATACTGGCAAGATTGTAGTTATACCACTGTCAAAAGGGCTTTTGTTTAGAACTAGAGTATTAAGAGATAACCCAGAGGGTAAATCACTATTAAGAAATGCATATAGGCCTTGGTACTTCAAGAAACATATTGAAGAGATAGAGGGTATTGGTATTGAAAGGGACCTCGCAGGTTTCCCAGTATTAAACGCACCAGAGGGTTTAGACCTTTGGAATGATGAAGATGCAAGGCTTGTGAAGCTTAGACAGAATGCGGAAGAACTAATACGAAATGTTAGACGAGACAGTGAAGAAGGTGTATTGCTTCCACATGGATGGGAGTTCAAGTTATTATCCTCAGGCTCAGCTAGACAGTTCGATACGAACGCGATTATTAATAGATATGATTATAGAATCGCGATTACTATGCTATCAGACTTGGTGCTGTTAGGTGGTGAGAAGACGGGTTCCTTCGCTATGGCTGAAACTAAGCAATCATTATTAGCTACTGCACTTAATGCTCAAATACAGAATATAGCAGATATATTTAATAAATACGCAGTGCCTAAATTGATACACTATAATAATTTCGAAGGTATAACTGATTATCCAAAGATAGTGCCTGGAAACATTGAATCCCCAAGTCTGAAAGAGATTGCATTGTTACTTCGTTCAATGGGATTAGATATATCAGGCGACATGGAATTGATGAACCACTTGAGGAAGATATCAAGTCTGCCTCAAATGACTGAGGAAGTGTTCAATGAAGTTTATAAGGACCAAGTTAAGAAGGAAGCAGAAGACTACAACGATGACGACACTGTAGATAATGACTTTGAACAGGGCGATTTAGATTATATGTAAGGAGGTCTTTAAATGGCTAGTAAGACTATAGAAAATGTCAATAGGAATACCGTCTATATTAATGATGATGGGTATGGATATGAGAATACAAGCGTAACAAATAGTGAGTCAGTGTATCTGGATGACGGTACCTATATAAGACATGATGAATCGTTGTATATTGAACAGCCCATAAATATAAGTGCGGAAGTTTGTAAGTCCAATGAGTTTGAGAAGCTTGTGAGTGGTTGGGCTAACATAGCAAAGAACGCCGATGGCTCATTACCATTAGATTGGGATGGCGATGTAGTAACTGCTGAGGTATTAGAGAAGGCGGCTATTGATTTTATGCTAGAGTACCGTGAGAGCGGTGAAATGCATAAAGGAAAGTCAAAAGGGACTGTAGTAGAGTCCATTGTATTTACTAAACAGAAAATGAAAGCCATGGGAATACCTGAGGGAACTATCCCAGAAGGATGGTTCATAACTGTTAAGATACATGATGACGATGTATTCAAAAAGGTCGTGGACGGCGAGTATAAAATGTTTTCAATTCAAGGTAAGGCTAAAAGATTAAAAGTTTAATCTAAAGTGTAATAACCCGCTGTTGGACAGCGTATAATATAATCAAGGGGGTGTTAATCATGCCAAACCTTCTTATGGACTTGGTAGTTGATAGAGTCGATTTAGTTGATGAGGGGGCGAATTCAGCAGCCTTTATAAAACTATATAAAAGAAAGGAGATGGAAACAGGTATGGATTTTAATGAAATTATTTCAAAACTTAAGCCTGAACATGCTGAAATAATTCAAGCTGAAATAATTAAGGCTAAGACAGAAGTACCAGAAGAAGTTGCTAAGGAACTTTCCGATACTAAGATAGAATTAGAGACAACAAAGGCAGAGCTTGAGAATTTTAAGGAAGAAGTGAAGAAGTCTAAAGAACCTGCACAGGAGGAGAACTTTGAAGAAGTTCTTAAGAGTTTAGACCCAGCGGTTCAAAAGGTATTCAAGTCCTTACAAGCTCAAAAGGAAGCTGCTGAGCAAGTAGCTAAGCAATTAAATGAGCAGAAAGAAGAAGAAGAAGCTATTGCAAAGGCTAAGGCTCTTAAAGCGCTTCCAGTTGAAGAAGATAAACTGGTGCAAGTGGTTAAAGGTGTTTCAGATGATGTGTATGAAATACTTAAATCAGCCGCTAAAGTATTAGAAGAAAGCGACATATTTGAAGAGGTTGGTAAAGGTAAAGGTGATGCTGGCACTGTCGATGCATGGTCAAGGATAGAAAAGAAAGCTGGGGAAATTGCCAAACGTGATGGTATAACTGTAGAGAAAGCTATTGGCGTAGTTATCAATGAGAACCCTGAGTTATACAAAGAATATTTGAATGGAGGTGCTAACTAATGAACAATGCATATGAAATTCCAAACTTAAGGTTTAGTTTGCCGGCTGGTGCAGACATACCCCGTAGGCGTTTTGTTTCCGTGAACTCTTCAGGCGAAGGCGTTATTGCCACTGCGGCTGGTTCGGCCATTGGTGTGTCTATGAATCAAGCTGCGGATGGTGAGGTTCTAGAAATTGCAGATGGTATAGTTATGGTTGAAGCTGGCGGAGCTATTACTGCTGGAGCTGGTATTGAGGTTGGTGCTGACGGTAAAGCTGTTACTAATACTGGTGGTATTGGTATTGGTATTGCTTTAACTGGTGCGGCTAGTGCGGGTAGCATTGTTGCAGTTAAAATGCTTAATACTTCTGCAACTAACGGTGTTGATGCTCCGCTCGTTCAAACTTTTGTCTACACTGCAGCTGATTTAGATGCTGGTGCAGATTTGGCTGATACTCCTATAGGATATGTAGCAGCTGATGGTGAAATTATTAATGTAGCCATAATTTCTACCGGCTCTGCAGTTGGTATTGACGCAGATAATACTTCTGCATTTGTACTTAAAGTTGGAACTACAAGCAAAGCAACTGCAACATTTGATGATGCGAATGCATTCCCTGCCGCAGGTGTTGCTGAAGCTGGAACACTAGCTGAGGATGCTACTGTAGCAGCTGGAGATGTGCTATTACTAAACGTTACAAACGGCGCTAATGCTAACTTGCCAGTATTCATGGTGCAAGTAGTGATAGCATTAGACTAATAAGAAAGGAGTGTTGACAAATGCCTAAAATGCAAGATGCTCACATTGATAGGGCGTTAACAAATATATCCGTTGCGTACATGCAAGATGAGAAATCATTTATAGCGGATAAGGTGTTCCCAAGAATACCTGTAAAGAAACAGTCAGACGTATATTTTATATACAATAAAGGAGACTTCTTCTGAGATGAGGCTAGAGTAAGAGCCGGAGCTTCTGAATCCGTTGGTGGAGACTACGGTGTTGAAGCGGCGGACCCATATTACTGTAAAGTTCATGCGTTCCATAAGGACGTAACAGAGCAAGACAGAGCAAACTATGACCAGCCGCTAGATGCTGACAGGGACGCTACAGACTTTGTTACTCAGAAAATGTTAATCAGAAGAGAGATGGAATGGGCTAGAAAGTTCTTCAAACCAAGTGTTTGGACTACTGAGATTACAGGAGTAGATGCTAACCCAGCTAATAACCAAGCACTTAAGTTTAGCGACCCAATGTCCGATCCAATCAGGGTTATCACTAACCAATCCATAGATATGGCTTCAAAAACAGGTTTTAGACCTAATACATTAGTGTTATCTCCAAGAGTATTTTACGCTCTAAAGAACCACGAAGACATATTAGATAGAATCAAATACACTCAAAAAGGTATCGTAACTAATGATTTATTAGCTACACTTTTCGAGGTAGACAATGTTTACACTGCATGGGGAGTAGTTAACACGGCAGCTCAAGGTGAAACAGATAACATCGACTTCATAATGGGCGACCACGCTTTATTATGCTATGTTAACCCAAGACCTGCTATTAAGCAACCATCAGCTGGGTATATATTTACTTGGACCGGGCTAATGGGAGCAAGTGCTTATGGTAGCAGAATCGTAAGATTACCAATGGATATCTTAGGATTAGGAACTGAAAGAATAGAGGGAGAAGTTGCATTCGACCCTAAAGTTATAGCGCAAGACCTGGGAGTATTCTTTAAGGACATCGCTTAATGATGTATGTAGTTAAAAAGCCTTTCAAGTCAATGGGCAAGTTTTATGGCGTAGGGTCTATAATTGTAGACCCTACTGCGATAAAACGATTTAAGTCCAAAGTCAATGAGGGCAAAGTAATAGTAGTGACTGAGGATAACCTACAATCTGTAGCTGCTTATATAAAAGCTAGGTCTGGGGTAGACATTCTCCCAGGGTTTACCAAGACTGAAACTATAGACGTTAGGTTACCTAAGGATCCAAAACCTGATAAACCAAAACCTAATGAACCAAAACCTAATGAACCAAAACCTAATGAACCAAAACTTGTAGCCAAAGCAAAAGTAGTAATCAAGAAGTAGGTGATAAAAATGACTTGGAGCTATTCAGGCTACCCTGCTAATAGTGACTTAGATAAGTATAGATTTATTATAGGTGATACTGATGAAAATGATAAGCTACTACTGGACGCTGAAATAAATTATATCCTAGATACTTTCGATGAGCATAACCTTAGGTTGTATAATCTATATCAAAGGATATCGGATAAGTTTGCAAGGGATATAAAGAAGTCGCTAGGCCCACAATCAGAGGACCCTACTTCCAGGCAACAGTACTATGCTGATAAGGCTTCGTACTATAAGCAGTTGTGTAGTACTTCTGGTGTATCAGTTCCTAAATATAGCTACAGAAAGGTATTTAGGAAGGGGATGCACAACAATGTTTAAATCATTAAAGAAATGGTTATCAGTACCGGTCACAATTAAACCCTTCTTACGTAGAGATGGCACCGGCGACCCTTTGTTTGATGAGCCAATAGTGACCAAATGTTACCCGCAGGGTAAAGTTACTCTGGTAAGAGATGTGAATGGTAACGATATTGTATCAAATCTACAATTATACATTGAAGGCGATACCGCTATTAAGGTTACTGATGTAGCAGTATTCAATGGTAGCGAGTACAATATTAAAGCACTAGGACCGTATTACGACGGTAACACAGGTAAAGTAGATATAGTGGTGGTGTATCTGTAATGAGAGTTACTATGGATGTAAACTTTGAAAAATTTCATAAGAAATGCGAAGCAGCTATAAGTAAAGTTGCTCAATCCACTAAGAAGGCAACTGAGGCTGCATGTAGGGATATAATGTTTGATAGCCTCAAGCAGGTTCCACGTGACACAGAGGCATTAGCTAGTAGCGCGTTCTATGAGGTCAAGCATGCACCTGACTATGGGTTTGAGGCTATACTTGGGTATGGACGGGGCGGTAAAGTGAACCCAAAAACTGGTGTGCCTGTAGAAGACTACGCGGTAGTGGTTCATGAGGATCTTGAAGCTGTCCACCCTGTGGGTAAGGCGAAATTCCTTGAGGATCCTATTAGGGACTTCACATCAAGAAAGTTCCCTAGGACTGTAATAAAGCATGTAGGTCCTGCATTAGAGAGTGAGAACAATGAATGATTTACTTCTTGACTTAATAGACCATCTTACATCAAAGGGATTAGTCGAGGGCGATGGAATAGATTCATTTAGGGACTTCACACCGGAGACACCTGACAATGTATTTGTAGTTCATGAGTATTCTGGCTCACCGCTACCGTTTCAAGATACTTTCACACATAGGTCACTACAGTTAACTGTTAGAGATAAAAGTGCTAATAGAGCGAAAACCCAATGTATTAAGATATTTAATGAGTTGAGTCCCGTAGATAGATATAAGGTGTTAAGTAATGGTAGGTGGTGTCAAATATATCCTAGACAATCACCTTTTAAGATTAAGGTTGATGATGCAGGGAGGACTACCTACGGGTTTAATATTGGTATAACCACTGAAAGAGATTAAGGAGGAGTGATATAATGGCAACTAGAATAGGTTGTGATAATCTAGTATATGCAGTGCTAACAGCTGACGATGGAACGACTGACCCAACATATGGAGAGGTAAAACCAGCACTTGGTGTTATGAGTTTGAATATAAACCCTAACGCATCACAAGAAACTATTTTCTATGATGATGGTCCAGGAGAGTCAGCTACAACTCTAGGTAATATAGAGGTAGAGATACAAAAGAATGAGCTTACTACAGAGCAGAAGGCAGACTTATTGGGACATACAATAGATAGCAAGGGTGCTATTGTATATGGTGCTAATGATACGCCACCATGGGTAGCGATAGGTTATAGGACACTTAAGTCCAACGGTAAGTACAGGTATGTATGGTTGTACAAAGGAAAGTTCCTAGAGCCAGAAGACAATAGTGAGACAAAAGGTGACAGCATCAACTTCCAATCTGAGACTATTGTAGGTCGATTTGTTAAGCTTGAGAAGAAGTATAAAATAGGAGCTAAGGAAATACAACCTTGGAAGTATGAGATAGATGAAGAGTATGAGGATGCTAATTCCTCCACTATCGCTGGCTGGTTTGATGATGTAGTATTACCTGAGGAGGGCGCTGCAACACTGGCTCCTACTATTACAGCTTCTTGGGCTCCAGGTACTGAAACTGGTTCTACATCAGCAACTATCACAGGCTCTGCTGGTTCTGGTAATCACTTCGCTGTTAAGGTAT